>QNCV01000014.1 GCA_003645845.1 Fidelibacterota bacterium
GAGAATAACTTCTTTGGTACGTCGGTGACGGTCTCGGGATTAATAACCGGCAGGGATATTATTGATCAGTTTCCGAAAAATTCGGATTATAATTGTATCTTTTTACCACCGAATTGTATTAATGATAATGGTCTTTTGTTGGATGACGTAACACCCGATGAGATCGCCGAGGCGATTGGTGTTCCGGTGAAAGTTGGTTTTTATGATATGGAAGAAATGGTGAATCAATTTGAAGAATGAACCTGTTGTAGCGATTATCGGACGCCCCAATGTGGGTAAGTCGACGCTCTTTAACCGAATTGCACAGAAACGCAAATCAATTATTCATCCCCAGGCCGGGGTTACCCGTGATCGTGTTTATGAAACCGTGAACTGGGCCGGTCGGCAATTCCGCTTGATCGATACGGGCGGATATGTCCCCGAAAGCCATGATACCATGGAAAGCGCTATACGCAAACAGGTGGAGTTGGCGATTGCGGAAGCGGATCTGATACTGTTCCTTGTTGATGTTACGACTCAGATATTACCTATGGATGAGCATATCAGCGGAATGCTCAGAACTGTAGAAAAACCTGTTATCCTGGTTGCGAACAAATGCGACAATGCTAAACGGGAATATGATCGTTTTGAATTCTATAAATTGGGGTTTGAGGATGTATTTCCGATTTCGGCTCAGAGTGGACGTCGGATCGGAGACCTGCTTGACCTGATTCTTGAAAAATTACCCCATGATGCTCCGGAAGAACAGGAGAAACCCGACCACCTGCGTTTAGCAATTGTGGGGATGCCCAATGCCGGAAAATCTTCCATTGTGAATGCAATCATGGGGGTTGAGCAGCTGATTGTAACGGAAATTCCCGGTACGACACGGGATTCCATCGATTCTGAAGTAAAGTATTATGGCGAGCCGATAACTCTGATCGATACGGCTGGGCTCCGTAAGAAAAAAAATGTTAAAGATCATATTGAATTTTACAGTAATGTCCGAACGGATGGTGCCATTAACCGTTGTAATGTAGCCGTTCTGGTGGTGGATGCTACGAAAGGATTCGACCGTCAGGATGCCAGTATCACGCGTTCGATTCTGGACAGGAAAAAGGGGTTGATTATTGCGGTCAATAAATGGGACCTGATTGCGAAAGATTCGAATACTCTAAGACACTACCGGGATGACATTATTTTCCGTTTTCCGGATTTGGCGTTTTATCCCATCATTTTCGTCTCGGCAATGACCAAACAGCGGATCGGCCAGATTCTGGAAACAGCGAAAAAAGTTCATCAAGCCGCTATGGAACGAATCTCAACAAACCGCCTGAACAAATATTTTCAGCAGGTGATTGACCGCAATCCGCCGCCGGCTATCGCCGGAAAATACATTCAGATTAAATATGTTACTCAGGTCAAGGCAGACCCACCGGTATTTTTATTTTTTTGTAACGATCCCAAAAATGTGAAAGAGGGCTACCGGCGTTTTCTCGAAAATAAATTACGCGAAAAATTTGGCTTTACCGGTGTTCCGGTGACGCTGCTTTTTCGCCAAAAATGATATAATGAACAAACTTTTGCTAATTATTGTGTTTATTTTAGCACCGTTAATCATGCTGCGGGCCGAAGACTCATTTTCCGCAGTCATGCGTTATCTCGGTAATTCTGACCGTCAGCATGAATCAAAAGCAACTCAGTCTTCAAAACCCCTGGCAATTAAATCGCTGTTGATTCATCCGGATGAACGCCGGCGCATCCTTGGGAAAGCGCAGTACAGCCGACCGTCGTCATTACCGGAATCCTATATTACGAGTGACGGGAATTTCAAATTTCACTATACGACAAGTGGCTATTATGCGGTGGATACCACCTGTACAAATGGGGAAGGCATTCCCGATTATATTTATGAAGCCGCCAGAGCTGCAGAATATGTGTATCGGCTATTGATGGATACCCTGAATTATGATCCGCCGCCTCAGGATAATATTGAAGGCCCGGAAACGGATATCTATATTCTGAATTTTGCGGGATATTCGTATGCGTATACCTATCCCGAGTCCGAAGTATCGTCAACCAGCCGTCGGTATGATTATACTGCCTATATGGAGATTGACAACGATTATAAGGAAACCGGATACGGTACCAAGGGGCTCGACGGATTGCGGGTGACAATTGCCCACGAATATTTTCATGTTGTACAGCTGGGATATAATTGGTTCCCGAATAATGGGCTACCGTCGAGTGGCGGTGATGAATATTTTCTGGAATGGTCTTCGACCTGGTTTGAAGAACGGGCTTACCCCCGGGTCAACGATTACATTCAATATTTGGGCGGGTTTTTCTATAATCCGGGGAAAAGTATCTGGGATTATAACAGTTATGCCTATGCGCTGGGGCCATTTATCTACTTTCTTGAAAATACTTATGACAATGATCTGCTCAGAAAAGTCTGGGAAAATATCAAGAGCCGGTATGCATTTCAGGCACTTATAAATGTCCTTGATGAATACAACGGGAGTCTGGCAAATCAATATAATAACTATGTCAACGCCTGTTATTTTACCGGAAACCGATACGATGAATCCTATGCCGTTTGTCCGGACGCCGCTCAATTTCCCATGATGTCGGTTACTCAGTATCAGTTTAATCAATCTTTATCGATACCTTCGAGTGAAATCAGGCCTTTTGCCACCCAGCCTTTTGCCGTTTCCTTTACTTCCGATCAATTTCTGAATATGAATGTGGACCCGGACGATGATGGTTCGCTGATCGGAAGCTATATTATTGACAGGCAGGGCTCGGATTATTTTTATCGAAATTTTGATACACAGCAGGATGTATTTGTTGGTGAAGTGCGAAAGGAAGAACAGCTGGTTGTGTTTCTGACAAATCCGGAAATAAATGATACCATTGCGGTGGATATGGCGTTTCAATCGACCGAAACGACGCCATCAAAGATTCTGAAAATATATGCTAATCCTTATATTATACAGGAGCAGAGTCCACTATATGTTGAATTACAAATCGGCAAATTTATCAGTGAATTGAACTTCCGGATATTCAACATTCTCGGGCAGCGGGTATATGATTATACGATTGATGCCTCATCATTGGAACCGGGAATTCATACATTCAGTTTTACCGAAGATGTATTCCGCAGCCGCAATTTGAGCTCAGGGATTTATTTATTACAGATCAGGGCCGATAGTGACCGCATGATCAAAAAGTTTACTCTTCTGAATTAATTCTGCAATGGCCTATCAGATAAAACAGACTGCTGAAGCAATTCAGAAAATCAAAGGTTCGAAATTTATCGGCCGGGCTTATACCGTTTATTCAAGAGAAGAGGCTCAGGATATTGTTAGGAATATCGAGTCTGAGCATAAAAAAGCCAGTCATGTCTGTTGGGCATGCCGGATTGATCGGAACGGCGAATCACTGGGATATAGCTCCGATGCCGGAGAACCGCACGGTTCCGCCGGTCCGCCGATATTATCTGTTATCGAGAGGTACGATTTGACGAATATTCTATGTGTCGTCATCCGGTATTTCGGGGGAACAAAACTGGGTATTGGCGGATTAATCAGGGCCTATAGCGGTGTGGCGGCTGAAACACTCGCGATGGCGGGTAGAGTAAAACATATCCCGAAACTGCAATTGAAAATTACTGCGAAGCCCCATTCATATTCTGATGTATTGCGTGTTCTGAGGAAGTATTGCGATTCGGTTCATCCGAATTTCTCACCGGATCAGATATCTGTTGAATTTGAAATAACTTCTGACAAGTTCGATGAACTGCAGAAAGATGTCGGTCAAATCCCGACGGTGATTTTGACTCGCTCGTAACCAGCGTAGATGCAAATATCCTGCAATGGCAGTACGTTTTTAGAACCGTGGTAATCACGGTGGGCACCTCTCGGACGGCTCAAGTTTCCTCGACGAGGAGGCATGCTTTCCACGCCCGAAGTCCAGCTCCCATATTTATAGTGTTGGTTCTAAAAATATAGGATATGCCATTGCAGGATAAATTTTTAAAGAACTCACTAAGTCAATATATCAGTTCGTTGTAAAATGTTCAAGTGATTTTTAGGGTTTTTTAATGAATCAGAGCGGATCGGATGACTTTTCTGCGTGGCGGATTTCGTTCCAGAGAGTATCCATTTCTTCCAGCGAAGCGTTTTGTAAACTTTGCTTTTTGGCCCGCAGCCGGTCTTCGATGTACTGAAACCGCTGAACAAATTTTGAAGATGTGGCTTTCAAAGCCTGTTCAGGATTTATATCGAGAAAACGGGAAAGATTGACCAGCGAAAAGAGCAGATCACCGAATTCCATTGTAATTGTATCTTTGTCTGAATGTTGAATCGCTTCTTTGAGTTCGTCGAGTTCTTCATGGACCTTATCCCAGACAGAATCGATTTTATCCCAATCAAAACCAACCTGTGAAGCGCGCTCCTGGATGCGTCGGGCAAGCAGCAGGGCGGGGAGGGTTTTTGGGAGACCCTCCATAAGCGATTTACGCCCTTCCTTCAATTTGATCTCTTCCCAGTTATGCTTGATATCGCTTACGGATTCAACCCTGGTATCACCGAATACATGCGGATGGCGTCTTTCCAACTTATCGCAAATGTTTTTCAGCGAATCGGCCAGCGTAAACTGACTATTTTCCTCTGCAAGATCGCCCTGAAAAACGATATGCAGCATCAAATCACCAAGTTCTTCCATAAGTTTATCCCGGTCGTTTTCGTGAATAGCCTCGATGACTTCATAGGCTTCTTCAAGAAAGTAGGGTGAAAGAGATTCGGAATCCTGCGCACGATCCCATTCACATCCCGACGGACTGCGGAGCGTTTTGACGATGCTGATCAACCTTTTGAACTGTTCTATTACTTGATTATTTCGGGACATCATTTTGGTCTTTGGGCAGCCTTTCTGTAAAGCATTTTCAATGGAACAATATTCAGATAGTGTTGCTGAAGGTTATCCATCTGTTGTTTCAACGGGAGTGAGGAATCTTCGTATCCCATCAGATGCAGAACACCGTGGATAATGACCAGGGCAAGCTCGGTTCGGAAACTTGTGTGATACTTATTGGCATTTTCCCGAATCCGATCGACACTGATATATATTTCACCATCCACAGCCTGACCTGTCTCATTAAAGTTGAAACTGATTGTGTCAGTTAAAACATCGTCACGGAAATACTCTTTTTTCAATTGATTCAATGTCTTGTCATCGGTGACGATGATGCTGATATTTTCAATCCGGCATTTTTCACCCTCGGCGATGGTCCGGATGACTTTTTCAGTTGTGGGAAGTAAAAGAGTAAAACCGGGATATGTATTTGTTATAGTTACAATTGGCATCATGCCCCGGACTTACTCGATTTTGGTTTGGTGGCTTTTGTCGGAATTTCCTTGTCCTGACCCGGATATTCGACACGGAGGTGGTGAATTCCTTTTAAAATCGGCATAATCCCTGTATTGGATTTTATGTCGCCTTTGATTTTATTCAGATCGGCGAATGTCAGGGGACATTCGTCCAGTTGCCCTTCCTGCAGACGTTTGTTGATGATTGAATCGATGATTTTTTCGATGTTGGCCACAGTCGGTTTTTTGAGAGACCGCGAGGCGGCTTCAACGGTTTCACAAATCATGAGGATACCGGTTTCTTTAGTGTGCGGTTTCGGACCCGGGTATCGGAAATCGCTCTCATTAATTGTCGTTTCACCATTGGATTGTTCTAAGGCTTTATTGTAAAAATATTCAACACGGGTGGTCCCGTGATGAGTGGGGATAAAGTCGATCAACGCTTGAGGCAATTTGTATTCTTTGGCCAGCCGGATTCCCTCTTTGATATGGTTGATGATGATTAAAGCACTTAAATTGGGAGCCAGGTTATCATGTTTGTTGCTATCATAGGATTGGTTTTCGATAAAGTACTCGGGCTTGCTTATTTTTCCGATATCGTGATAATAGGCGCCGACACGGGCCAGCAGGGCATTTGCCCCGACAGCATCGGCGGCCGCTTCAGCCAGATTGCCGACAGTTACAGAATGAGTAAATGTGCCGGTTGCTTCCTTGGAAAGTGCTTTCAATAAAGGGTGGTTAAAATCGGCCAATTCAAGCAGAGTCAGATCGGTGGTTATGCCAAATATCACTTCCATCAGGCTGATTAATCCATAGGCAAAGAAGGGTGAAAGAAAGGCGTTCAGCCCGGCATAGATCAGTTTGTCAGTCATTTCCGTGACGGATGAATATTTCAGTAGTTCACTTGCACCGATTCCAACGATATATCCTAATAAAATATAAACGATAGCCTGAAATACCTGACTTCGTTTGCGCAATTTCCGTATGGAATAAATCGCAAAGGAATTAACAAAAATCGAGGTAATAATAAAGTCCAGACTACCTCGCAGTTGAGCGCCGACAATCAACGTAATTGTGGCGGCGCCAACGTAGGCAATTTTACTGTCAAATAAAATTGTCATCGTCATTGCTGCGATGGTAATCGGTATGGCAAATTCAGATATGTTAAATTTTTGAACAAATATTGCGGTGAAACCGGATTCAATGATAAAGATTATTCCCAACAGTAAAACCATTTTAGGATTTTTCGCCACTGATGGTCGGTAGCTTAACAAAAAGGTGATCATGAAGAAGGAGATTATGGAGATCAGCAGAATCTGGCCGAGAAAAATAACCGGATCGCCAATCACCGGCAGGCTCTTCCGAAGTCCGCCTCGAATATTTGCCCGACGGATACGCTCTTTTGTCAGGGAATCCAGTTTGCGATAAATTTCCGGTGTTATTTTTGTGTTGGCATCCACAATCTTTTCATTTTCAAGGACAATACCTTTGCTTATGGGTACCTTGTTGATCGCTTCCTGTTGACGGGATTCGGTTAACTCTTTCTGGTAAATGAGGTTTGGCTTAAGAAACTGGATGATAATTTCATAACCGGTATTGATGACGTTGGAATTTTGCTCGGGATATTTTGCCTGAAGGGTCAGCTTAGCGTTTGTCCAGGCCTCTTCCAGGGTGAGCAGTTGATCAATGTTTTCAAATAATTCTTCACTGTCCCGAATTATTGCGATGCTGCTGCTGATGATTTTGTCCTTGGATATATCCAGAATTAGATGGGCATACAGATCGCTGAGAATCTGGCGGAGTTGCGGATAGAAACTATCGGGGGATAGGATTTCACCATTTTGATTATCTGAGTTAAAAATCAGCTGGTTATAGACAATGGAGTTTTTGTCGAAAGGATAGTCATTCTGAAGTTGAGTGAAGAGATTGGTATAGGATATCGAGTCGGTTTGAGCCATGGATTGGATTTCATCGAACTTTTTGGAATAACGATATCTATCCAACAGGCGCATTGAGTCTTCATATTTCTTTTTGGCTGTTTTCACTTTTCCGACAGCCGTGAAAAATGTCTCAAGATTGTCCAGTTCGGCATCTTTTATTTCGGAATTCAGCTTAAATACAAAGGGAACCTGGCGAATCGCTTCATTTCGATCTTTGGCCAGTTCGGTTTCCGATTTGAGAATTGGGAAATCGAAAGGAGCAATCACGGCAGAACGGGTAATATCATTGATTTTGTAGCTGTAACCACTGTAACGATTTTTAGGAAAAAGCAGTGCAATGACCAGAATAGTCAGAAAGGCCCACAATACCGACAGCCGCTTGTTATGGCGGGAAGTTTGAGGGTCGGGAGCCTCTTTTTCTTTGTTTGATATGAAACTTAGATTAGACAAAACCTATCACTTATCTTTATTACCAAATAATTGCTGCCGATGCCCAGGTGAATCCGGAACCGAATGCCGCCAAAATCAACTTATCCCCCCTTGAAAATTTTCCTTCCTTGCGGGCATCAACCATTGCCAGGGGCACTGAAGCGGCAGTTGTGTTTCCATACTTATGTATATTACTATAAACTTTTTCAAGAGGCAACTCAAGTCTTTTCGCAATCGCCTCGGTAATTCGCAGATTGGCTTGATGGGGAATGACCAGTTTGATGTCTTCCCGGGTCCAATGATTCGTTTCCAGCGCGGTAATAACGGCTTCCGGAAATCTGATGACGGCGTTCTTGAATACCTGACGACCGTTCATTTTCGGATACTGGCGGTGTTCATCCAGCATTTCTTTGGAAATTCGGGGGGACTGATATCCCACCGGCGCATCGACCCACAAATCGTTTGCATGTCTACCATCAGCAAACAGATGCGTTGACATAATTGCACTCTCATCGTCGGAACGGCCGACAATCACGGCACCGGCGCCATCTCCGAACAGTACGGCCACATCGCGACCTTCGGTTGTCAGGTTCAGACCAACCGACTGAACTTCGACACCTACGACAAGAATATGTTTATACTGCCCGGTTTTAATGAATTGGTCGGCAATGGACAGCCCGTAAATAAAACCCGAGCATTGGACCCGAATATCAAGAGTTGGAACGGGCGCCAATTCGAGCAGAGCCTGCAGATAACTGCTGGTTCCGGGAACCTGATGTTCCGGGGTCGTTGTGGCGACGATGATCAACTCGATATCTTCTTTGCTGATTCCGGCGTCCTTGATGGCGCCGCGACATGCCGGCAGGGCTAATTCCGCAGAACCGCAGGGTTGAGTAACAAAACGTCTTTCATGGATTCCGGTTCGTTCGACTATCCATTCATTGCTGGTATCCATGAGTTTTTCGAGATCAAAGTTAGTTACGACATTTTCTGGAACATGTCCGCCCAGACCGATGATTTTACTACGATACATTTACACCTCTTCTAAATTAATAATGTGAACTATCTGAATAGTGAATGTCTTTGATATTTAGCTGAATTTCTTTAATGCCGTTCCATTCATTTTCCTCGATGACAAATGCCATATCCAATGGTCGGTTGCTGATCAGCATTTCATACATAGCGCCAAGTTTCCAGCCAATGGCGCTGATGACCTTTCTATCTTTGGCCGCTTTAAATTTCAAATGATTTTCTCCGACAATCCGCGGCATTCCGGATATCGACAGGTTTCGGGCCATAAAGATCGGTCGCATATTTCCGGGACCAAAGGGCGCCATTTTCTTTAGTTGATTCAGGTATTCCTGATTGATTTCATTAAAATCAATTTCACAATCGATAAACAGCCTTGGGTGCAGCATCTCATCGGTGATTTGCCGGTTGGCAATCCGTTTAATGCGTTGTTCGAACTGTGGAATTTTCTCCTTGGCAATTGTTAATCCGGCGGCCATTTTGTGTCCGCCGTAATTTTCCAACAGATCGGTACATTCAGTAAAAGCGCTATACAAATCGAAATCGGGAATACTCCGGGCAGAGCCGCGACCGGTTCCGTTTTGGATCGATATCATAACTACCGGGCGATTGTAGATTTCCTTTAATTTTGATGCCACGATCCCAATGACACCCTGATGCCAGTTCTCACCGGAGATTACAAATAATTTATCTTTGAAAATATCGTGAGTTGCATTTAACTGCAGAATTGCCTGATCAATGGTCTCTTTTTCGATACTTTGGCGTTGCCTGTTTTCCAATTCGAGGAGTGAGGAGAGTTCTTTGGCCTCATTGCGGTCGAAGGATGTTAATAATTTAACCGCCCGGGTTGCTTCACCCAATCTTCCGGCGGCATTGATTCGCGGTGCCAGACCAAAAACGATATTGACCACATTCAAGACTTTATTGGAAAAGCCGGAAACTTTTAGTAAGGCATTAACCCCCACTTTGTTTGTCCGGTTCAGATATTCCAGTCCTTTCGCAACCAGTATTCTGTTTTCGTCAAGAATCGGGACAATGTCCGCAGCTGTTCCGATGGCGACGATGTCGAGATGCCTGTACAGCATTTCCAGTGGAATGTTATCTTTTATTGAAAAAGCCTGAAGCAATTTAAAAGCAACTCCGGCTCCGCAAAGTTCCTTAAAGGGGTAAAAATCATCTTCTCGTTTCGGATCGAGAATTGCCAAGGCATCCGGAAGTTTTTCTGCCGGTTCGTGGTGATCGGTGACGATCAGATCAATGTTATTCGCCTTGGCATAGTCGGCTTCTTCGAATGCGTTGATTCCGCAATCACAGGTAATGATTAATTTTGCATTGTGTTGAATGGCATTATCGATTCCCGCACGGGAAAGTCCGTATCCCTCTTTTTCGCGATCGGGAATATAGTAGATTGTATTTAAGCCGATTTCATGCAGAAAAAGGTAAAGGAGAGAGGTTGCCGTTGTGCCGTCAACGTCATAATCGCCGTAGATCATTACGGTTTCCTTTTCCATAAAGGCAGACTGAATTCGGTCAACGGCTTTATCCATATCTTTCAATAAAAACGGGTCATACAGATCATCCAGAGTGGGATTGAAAAAATGCCTGATTTCCGTGACGTTCGTAAAACCGCGATTATAAAGAACCACTGCGATCGAGAAAGGCAGATTCAGCTCACTGGCAATCTGCCGGACTTTCTTTTCGCTGTATTCTTTAATATTCCAATCAAATTTCATAATAGAATAAAGATCTGAAGCTGGCCGATAAGCCGAATTCTGTCTCCCGATACATCGGGATGGCAATCATTTATCTATCCGCGACTTTACAGCCGGGATTAAGCGATCTACCCGGAAATTTAGCGGAACGGGCCATTCCAATTTCCTGCTTGATCTTGCTCCAGGTGGGGTTTACCCGGCTCCCGACCTCGCGGCCGGGACGGTGCGCTTTTACTTTAATCCCGCTTAATTGCGGGACGCACCATTTCACCCTTATCCCGATATTCATCGGGACGGTATCGTTTCTGTGGCACTTTCCATCTCCCGGGATACCGGGAGTCTCCGCGTTACGGAGCACCCTGCCCTGCGGAGTTCGGACTTTCCTCCCCGATATGAATCGGAGCGATTGCCTGACCAACTTCAGATTAGTTCCTCCTCGTTATCAGACCGAATTTCACTTGTCTTATCATCCCAGTATAAAAGACGTCCGCAAAACTCGCAGCGGATCAGGGATTTTCCCGAGCGAATTTCTACAATTTTCTGCGGCGGCACGATTTTATGACAGCCTCCGCAGGATACCTGTGAGGGATGATATTCAATATTTCCTTTTTTATCGGTCTTCTCTTCAAATATCTGATGAATAGGTACAATTGCAACACCGTCTTTCGCTTTGGCGACGCGATTGTATTCACGAATATAACGCAAAGGAATCGATTGAACAATCTTTTCCCGTTGACCCATCAGTTTTGTGTGGGCTTCATTGGTTTTTTGATTCATTTTGTCCAACTGTTCCCGGTGGACTTTAATTTCGCTGCGTTTGTCCGCCAGGGTTAATTCTTTACTTTTAATCGATTCTTTCAGCGCTTGAATCTCATCATTCAGCTCAAGAATCTTGTATTCTGCCGCGTCGATTTTCTGCCGAACATTGTCAATTTCCGAAGTCAGTGCGTCATATTCTTTATTTGATGTAACGAGATACAATTGATCCTGATAGCGTTTAAGGTGCTCCTTGTTATCGTCAATTTGCCCTTCCAGATCGCTAATTTCAAGAGTGACCTCTTTTTTTCGTTTCTGATTGGATGTAAGCTCCTGCTCAAGAGCGGCAATGGATTTTTCAAGATTTTCGACAATCTGGGGTAAATCACCTTTTAATTGATTTATTTCCAGTAATTTGTTATCAATCTTTTGTAAACTTATCAGCTGTTCCAATTCTTTGAGCATTCTTCCTCCATGCAAAAATTAAAATGAAAATTGCACCGTATTAGGTGCAATTAATAAGTTTATATGTGTTTGTAACTGGCTTGATACCTTCAAAACCTTACCTTCTTTGTGGGCGATATCCGATTTGAACGGATGACCTTCCCGATGTGAACGGGACGCTCTGACCAACTGAGCTAATCGCCCCGTGATCTGTTTCTACAAAAAGCACGAAAATTTATCTAAATTCAGGCATTAAATCAATATGATAAATTTAAAAATTTGCCCCCTCGAGTATTAATGATTGGAAAATGAATTAAATCCACTCTTGACGTGTTGATAAACATAAATGACTGATGAACAGCCTAATCCTATGAAAAACGGCTGAATATTGAAAGGAAACAGGGGGTTGTTTAACGATGATTGTAAGATTCCGAATAATAACCAGATAGAAGACCCTGAAAACGCAGCAATCATAGCCGCAATTGTCGCTTTAACCGATATTTTGAAAATCGGTGCAAATACGGCTATCAATGGCAGTAACAATGAAGGTATAAACAGAGTTCCCATTAAGTACCATATCCGTACCACCGAAGGAACGAGCATTAACAGAATAATTGAAAACAGCAATGTGAGTCCCAGTCCGGCTTGAGTAGCGCGGGTGATATTGATATTATTATTGTTGCGCCAGGCAATGTCGCGACCGAAAGTGATGGCTGAAATGAAGGAATTTGAGTCAAGCGTTGACATAATGGTTGCCAGGAGAGAGATAAAAAAGAGTCCACGTATGATCGGGGGAAGAATCTGTTCGCCCAGTTTCGGAAAAGCCATTAAACCGGGAATGTCTGAGAACAGGGCGCGGGCATATAATCCCGATGTAGTGGTCAAAAAATCAAAAAATATCCAGAACAAAACAGATAAAATAATCCCGTTTCTGGCGGTATTGGGCGTTTTCGCTGCATAGCAGCGCTGGTAGAAACCCGGGTCCACAAAGGTCCACAGAGCAATGAAAAACCATACGAAAATATATTGGAGATTTTGACCTCCGTTAATTTTGAGATGGTTGACCGGGAGATGGTTTTGCAGAAATGTCATTCCTCCGAATTTTGAAATTAGAATGATTACTGTAAAGGAAAACCCGGCAAACATCAGGATAAATTGAAATATGTCGGTCCGAACGACAGATTTAAATCCGCCGAAAAATACATATACGGTTGAAAAGCCCACACCAATGACCAGGGCAATCCAGAAGGGAATTCCGAAAATTGCCCGGAACAGAATTGTGAGCATCAGCAAATAAGAAGCCGGAGAGACCAGAAAAAATATAAAGATACTGCCAATTATGCCGGCTGTTTTACCGTAATTGTTATAAATCTGATCAGGAATGGTATAGAGTTCAGACTTCCGTACTTTGGGAGCAATGAGGAATGCAAATAATACAGCGAACAGATAATAGGGTAAGGCCTGGGTAAACCAGTTCAACAGTCCGTACAGGTAGGTAAATTCTCCGATACCCAGGATTCCTCCGTACCATGTGGAAACCAGGGTCGCCGTAAACGCCGGTAATGATAGCCTCCGTCCTGCCAGCAGAAAGTTTTCATCAGAACCACGCTGTTTTCTCGATGCTCGTAATCCGATAAACAGAGTTATAATGAGATAAATGACAATTAGTGATCGGTCAACAAGTGATATTTCAAGAGGTGTCATCACGTTAATTTGGAAGTATCAATAACAGATTACCGGAATGAAATGCAATAGTAACAGCTTTATTTTCAACGATATTACTGACGCCCTGCGAGCCTCTGGGTAAGGATGCAAAATTCAGATTCCATTTGAGGCCGATGCTGGTGACATTGCTGGCTTCGGGAAACGGGAAGATCGATATTATCTGATTCGGTGACAGGTTCAAAGTGTGATTGCCGGCCGGTAAGGCAATATATTCCGCGGTTTTGGAGTACAGATAAAAAATCCTTTTGTGACAATATTTTTCGGCAATTTGCATCGTTGCATAACTGTGATCATCTCTTGCTCCGAGAAAACCGATTAAGACAACGACTTTATATCCATGATTTGCAAACAGATAGTCCAAGGCTTTTTCCAGATCGTTTTCCTGCTGAGATTTCCGCCTCAGAATATCCACGTGCAAATCCGTAAAATAGCGAGTTGTTACAGCAGAGATGGAATCCTGATCGCCGATAATAATCCGGGGGAGAATATCATGCCGTTTGGCATAGTTTGCACCGCCATCGCAAGAGATGATGAGATCGGCGGCTGCGCCGATGTTTTTTACGATGGACTCATCGGGATAATCACCGTTACCCAGCAGCAGACAAAAGGGTTCTTCAGGGGGATGATAGTGCATTTCAGTTAGAATAATTTTTCGTAAATCGGGATTTTATTTTTTTGCATGATTTTCTGAAATTTATTCAGATCGATGATGAATTTGTAGCGTTTCATTTTATCTTCGACGGCTTTTTGATATTCCTTTGAATGGAAATACTTCAGGAGATATTTTTCGAGAGGCAAAATCAGATAATCGGTATCCCAAATCAGGGTTTGTCCGGTCATGTGATTGATAATGCAATCAAAGTGAGCTGCCCAGGCGACGGTATGTAATCGATATTTTGTCAGTAGATCGCGATTGATGGAAAACAGAATTGCCTGATTGTTGGGGTTGGTGAAAACGAAGTCCTTGGTGAACATAAATGCCGTATGATAATAGCGCGGCTTGTTGATCAGACCCTCCAACCTTAACCGACGGGTCATAATGATCAGTATCTGCAACATTCGATCACCGATGCCGAGCCCCGGGTACTGCTGCCCCGGCAACTGCGGACGAACTTCGTCGAAAGAAATTCGGGGATTTTGCAAGAGTAACCATTCGATTTGAAGCAGATTCGGTTTTCTGTCCGGAAATTTCGGCAGGTTATCACGCTGAATATCCACAGGCCCTTTTTTTACCACCATTTCACATATTTTATTGTTGTCACAGGTGTCACCGGTAAATACATATAAGCGGTGGGTATGGGGGTCGCTGGTATCTATGGTAATCTGTAAGTCGGATAAACCCAGCCGTGCAAGGGCCTCCGTCAGTCCGAATGCATCAATGACATTTTTGATGCCCTGACGGGTAAAAACACCCATGAAGAAATTTGTGCTCTGATCCACCCGTCCCGCCGAAATGATGTCATCCATTGTCAGATTATTATCTTCGGCGCCGGCCTGTATATCGGCCAGCGTCATTTTTCTGGCGATTTTAATGTACTGTTTACGGAAACGGTTTTTCATATTTTCTTAACCAAATTAATTCATTGATTAATTATCGATAATGATTCCGGGTTTTTCAGATTTGATGATGATTCCGATCTGATTAGCCGCCGAAATCCCGCTTTGACGGAGTTTCTCTATAAAAGCGTCTGCGGACGTCTCCGGAACGGCGAACAAGAGTCCCCCTGATGTTTGAGCGTCCGCGAGAATGATTTTCATGATTTCGGTCACCCGGTTGCTCCAGGAAACCTTACCAAGTAAAAAATCGAGGTTGGCATCGGTTCCGCCGGGGATGCTGTTTCGGCGCGCCATCTGCTCCGTTCCCGGGATTATGGGAACACTGGAAAAGTGAATCTCGGCGGCAATGTTATCCGATTTCAGCATTTCCCATAAATGCCCGAGGAGACCGAAACCCGTTACATCGGTACAGGCATGAATGTCAAAATTGCGGGCGATGTCGGCTGCAGTTGAATTTAATTCGGTCATGATTGCGATAATATTCTGTTTTGCGGTTTCATCCAGTAGATTTCGCTTTAGTGCGGTCGATAAAATGCCCAGACCAATCGGCTTGGTCAGTATCAGGGCATCTCCCGGCAGTGCACCCCTGTTATGCCAGATTTGTTCCGGATGAATCCTGCCGGTTACCGCCAAACCGAATTTTGGTTCATTGTCCTCAATGGTGTGGCCGCCGATAATCGGAATACCGGCTTTCTCCGTGATTTCCCTGGCGCCGCGTAATATATTTTCCAGAACGGAAAGTGGCAGACGTTTTTCGGGAAAGGCGGCAATGTTCAGAGCAAAGAGTGGGCGGGCTCCCATGGCATAGATATCGCTGAGTGAATTTGCGGCGGCAATTCTGCCGAAGTCGGTTGGGTTGTCAACTATGGGCGTGAAGAAATCGACGGTAGAAACAATCGATAGATTTTCATTCAAACGATAAACGGCAGCATCATCGAAACTTTCGAAGCCGACCTGAGTGAATTCCGACGGTAATGTCCGAATATTCTGCAGAATTTTTTCCAGATTCCGGGGTCTGATTTTGCAGGCGCAACCGAGTCCATGGGTGTATTGAGTTAACCGTGGGGTCTCGGAATCGAGGGATTTTATTTCCTTTAATTGATGAGAGGTGAGAGCTTTATACGCCTGGGATATCTGCTCAATGGCCGCCTGAATTTCACTTTCCCTGTTTGTGCGTCCGAGGGAAAAACGAACACTGCCGAGAATCCGTTCATTACTGAATCCCATGGCCTTGAGAACGTGAGACGGTTCGACACTGTCGGCATGACAGGCGGCGCCGGCGGATGCGGCAATCTGCGGCAGATTGTCAAGCAGAGTGTTGGCGTCGATGCCGGGAAAATAGATATTAACAGTGTTTGGTAATTTTTCATCGGGTGAACCGTTAAGGTCTATATTCGGGAGGGCATTTTTTAGACCGGTCCAGAATTGTTTTCCGTATTTATTCAGTTGAGAAATGATTCCGGTTTCGTTTTTTCGAAACAGTTCTGCCGCTTTTCCCAGACCAACGATTTCAAGAACGTTTTCGGTGCCGGGACGGATTCCGTGTTCATGACCGGCGCCATGAATCAGAGGGGAAATATGAACGCCATTTCTGATATACAACGCACCGATCCCTTTGGGAGCGTTCATTTTGTGACCGGCAACAGACATCAAATCGACACCCAGATCACGGATATTTACTCTGATTTTTCCAACCGCCTGAGCCGCATCCGTGTGGACAACAATGTTATTATGATGAGCAATGTCGGCTATGGCTCTGATTGGTTGGATTGTGCCGACTTCATTATTGGCCAGCATAATGGTAATCAGGATTGTATCCGGCCGAAGGGATTTCCGGACAGTTTCGGGGTCAACCCGTGCGAATTTATCCACTTCAAGGTATGTGACGGTATATCCCTTTGTTTCCAGATATCGGCATACTTCCAGCACCGCCGGATGTTCGATGGAACTGGTGATGATGTGTCCGCCGTCATGCTGTTCGGCAACGCCTTTTATAGCCAGATTGTTTGATTCGCTACCGCCACTGGTGAAGATAATTTCTTCGGGATTGGCGCCAATCAGTTCGGCAACTTTTATGCGGGCGTCTTCAACGGCTTTTTTATTTGCCTGCCCGAAGGAATGTGTACTCGAAGGATTCCCGAAGTGATTTTTCAAATAGGGCAGCATCGATTCCACGACTTCCGGGAGTAGAGGAGTACTGGCGTTGTGGTCTAAATAGATGGGTTGCTCAGTCATGATTGATTATTTTCAATTAATAAACTGAAATCGGCGCTCCGGACCGAATGGGTCAGGGCTCCTACCGAAATGACATCCACACCACTTACTGCGAATGAACGAATTGTTTCCAGAGATATGTTACCTGACGCCTCAAATAATATGCGGTTGTACAAATTTTTCTGACGGGTCTCGTCAATAAGCATTCTGATTGTATCGGGCTTGAAATGGTCAAACATGATCACGAAGGGAAACGGCGCCGTGATGTCTTTAACATAGTCCAGAATCGCCCGGAATTCTTCATCATCGCTGACCTCGATTTCTATAAACCGCAGATAAGGATAGGCGGATATTATCTCCGTCACGGCTTTACGGAGCGCATTTTGATTTTCGGATTTTCTCAGAATTGAAAGATGATTTTCCTTCAACATTGCCGCATCGTGAAGACCGAGCCGATGGGTTAAGCCGCCACCGCACTGAATAGCCCGTTTGTCCAGTAATCCCCAGATTGTCTTGCGTGTTCCAACGACAAAGGTGTTCGTTCCGGCAACGGCATCCACGTAGGATTTTGTGACAGTGGCAATGCCGCTGAGACGTTGCAGAATGTTAAGCATACTGCGTTCGAGAATCAAAATATCCGCCGCTTTTCCAATGACATTTAGAATTGTATCGCCGGATGAAACCGGGTCGCCGTTTTGAAAATCCGATTGTATCTGCAAATTGCGATGAGAACCGAAAAAAATGGTTTCATCGAGGCCGGCCAATACTGCAGGAGATTTAGCGATTATTTTTGCATTCAGGATTGATTGATAGAGTTCCGGTGGGATCAGTGACACATCTCCGCTGTCAACGTCTTCTTCCAGCATTTTCAAGAAAAAACCGTAAACAGCATCCCGATATGATGACCGGTTTAGATTAAGCTCTTCAGTCGCATCAAAGGCGTGTCTTATAACATCTTCTCTTTCCGACTCTCTCAATTCAATATTTCCCTTTTAACAAATCCTGAATGACGGGGGTAATTTACAAAAAAAAATGTTGATTTTTAGCGTTATCAGGTCTTGTTACAATATTTTTACGAAATCAATGGAAAGTTAATTATTCGAGATAAATCGCAGGTACCTAATCGATGAGTGTCGCTTCAATATCTTTTACGGTGTAGAAAAGTTCAGTGGGATGGCGTGCGGAAAGAGATTCGATGGTATTATATCCCCAGGCGACAGCGCCGGAAGATATCCCGACATGTCTGGCGGCTTCGATATCCCGAATTTCATCACCGATATAAATCACTTCCTTTGCAGGAATGCCACTTTTCGAGAGCACTTTGCGGAGTTTTGAACTCTTACTAAAAATGGAAACACCGCATTCAAAATATGTAATCTTTGCGACCAATTCTTGTCCGATTACCTGAAGCACATTTTCGGTAGAGTTTGAGCTGACGATAGCCAATTCGACCTTTTTTTCGTGTAATCTGGTTAATAAATGATCAACTCCCTCAAAAAGTGGTATTGTATGGATTTCTTCATTCATCATCTTCCGCATATGATTGCCGATCATGAGCGCTTTCCATAGAGGCAGACCGAGGTGCTTAAGGAGTTTCTTGGCATCGTAATTTCGTAATAAACCGTGCTCACTTTTGGGTATTTTTGGAAATTGAAATTTTTCGGCAACCCTATCAACGACCCCGGTCAACCAGGGAAAAGAATCGGCTAGGGTTCCATCAAAATCAAAGATAACTAATTTGTACTTCATTTGAGACTACTTCGTTTTATTCTCTATTCTTCCGTGAATTTCCAATGACTGTATCGTAAGGGATTAATGCTCTCATCGGACAATCCTATTTTAGTAAAATAGCTTTTTTTACATCGCTGAATTCGGATGTTTTTATTCGAAATAAATATACGCCGGAATTCAATTGTCCCGCATTCCATGTAAGGATGTGTCTTCCGGCCGGTTTGATTTCATTGATCAGTTGCGTGATCCGTTCGCCCCGCAGATTATAGATGTCAATGGATACAAAATCCTCCTTTGGTAATTGGAAGGAGATGTTTGTTACCGGATTAAAGGGATTCGGGTAATTCTGATGCAATGAGTAGTCGTAAGGAATAACATCAGTAGTTGTTATTTTTGACCCGGTTACCGTCATTACCGGACTTTCGTTATTCAGTCTGTCGAGCGCAGCGACCCCGTAAATATAGCCGTTGTAATCAGTGTCGGTAACGCTGTCCGGATCAAGCGGGTTTGTAATTGTGTAAATATATTCGGGGTTATTGAAGTCGGGAAGAATATTTTCCGGCCATTTGTAAATAATGTATCGATAGGCGCCATCTTCGGATTTGGCTGGGACATCGTTTCCCCAGCGAATAATCACCTGACCGTTGTTATTATCGACAGATACCCAGGTGGGCCGGAGAGGCGGAATGCTGTCGTTCCAGCTCATCGGAGGTGTCAGGGCCGGTAATTTGTAATAATGATTTTTTAGTGAATCCAGAAATCCCTTCGGATTGTTTAAAACACCGTTATTGATTCGGAAGTAGACATTTCCCGGGTTGACATTTGTATTTCGGTTCAATCGAATCTGGCGGGGAAGTTCGTCTGCATTCCAATCATGATAATCACTAATTCGGTAAGGTGCATTGCCGGTATATAGATGACGGTTGTTTTTTTGGGTTTGGCCTGCCCACCATGGCATTAGTTTGCCATAATCCTGTCCGCCGCCAAAGGGCCAGTATAATTGAGGCGTAAGATAGTCGATATACTGTCCGTTCAACCATGCTATTGGGTCGCAATAAATAGCGCTGTAAGAACTTGTTCCGACAATGCCGGGAGGAGTGCCGCTTTTCCAGATACCAAAGGGACTCATACCGA
>QNCV01000015.1 GCA_003645845.1 Fidelibacterota bacterium
AGTGGCTTTAATATCCAGCTGCCAGCGATCTCCAATCGGAGTGGCCTTGGCCTCCATCTTCGCCGGATTTAATGCCAGGGCAACCCTGCGGTCATTCCGGGCGGATTGCCAGCTGATTCTTCGTGGCGGTAATTTAATGAAGGATTTATCCCGACGCTGTCGCTTTAGTAAAACAATCCAATTATTGATTACCCCGACAACTTTAGGCGATTTTAAGGCAAAATCCGATTCCCACTTTCGCGGTTTCCGGGTCTTCAAAATCAATCGCAAAGATTGCTTTCCGTATTCCGGAACACCGAGAATGACACGGGTAATTGTGAAGGACCGATCGGATAATCTTATCGGCAGAAATACCACCAACAAAATTACTGAAAAAATTATCATGAAGAGACCGCCGATCAACAACGAGCAACATACCAGCAATATTAAGAAAAGCGACAGAAAGCTCAACACTAAAAATATTAACAACTTACCTGCACGATAAATAAAGGCACGGTCTGCGATATTCATTGATAATCCTTAAATATCTTCTCAACTGTGATAAATATAAGCTTTTCAGAGCAGCATAGAAATGATTTTATGATCCGATAATCTCAGACGTTGAAGCGAATCTCCATGACATCACCATCCCGGACAATATAATCCTTGCCTTCCAGCCGCAGCAGACCTTCTGAGCGGCAGGCCGCCAGACTGCCTTTTCTCAGGAGATCATCCCAGTGGACTACATCGGCGCGAATAAACCCTCTTTCAAGATCGCTGTGAATCACACCGGCTGCCTGCTGAGCACTGAGTCCCGAACGAATCGTCCAGGCCCGGCACTCGTCTTCACCAACAGTAAAGAAGGATATCAATCCGAGCAGGTCATAGGATTTGCGCACCAATCGGTAAACAGCCGGTTCCCGAATACCCAATTCATCAAGGAACATTCTCTGGTCGTCATCGTCAAGTTCGGCAATTTCACTTTCGATTTTCAGGCATAGTGCCATTACGGTCACGTTATCGTCTGCATAATTCCGAAAATCATGCTCAATATTTTCGGTGTCTGACAGCCGATCTTCGTCAATATTCAGAACGATAAGAATCGGCTTCATTGATAAAAACTGGTAACCCTGTAATCGCTTTCGCTCATCATCATTCAAATCCATAACCCGCAGCGGTTTTTCTGATTCAAGAACGGTAAGGCATTTTTTTAACAACCGGAGCTCGGCCTCATCATCAGCATTTCGAAGCTTTTTCAACTGTTTTTCCAGGCGTTCAATCCGCCGCTCGATAATCATCATATCCGAAAGAATGAATTCCGACATAGCAAACCCGATGTCCCGGCGAGAATCCGCCTTCTCCTCCGGAAGGGAATAAAATTCATTCTCAAAGGCCCGCACAACCAAAAGAATTTCATCAACCGTCTTTAGCCTGGAAAAAAAATCCGGCGAAAAACCTTTTTCCCGCCGGGAATCAAGCCCGGGAACAAGAACATATTCGACGGCTGCTGGCACCTTGCGCCTGGGATTAAAAAGAGCGGTCAGCCGGTCCAAACGCTCATCCTGCACGCTTATCACGCCCCGTACAGTCTGCTGTTTTGACTTATATTCGGATTCCCCGACCCGATTCCGCAACAACGTATTAAACAGGGTGGATTTGCCTGACAGGGGAAAACCAACAATACCTATTTGCATATTACTCTTTCTCTTAAATTCAACCGCCGCGAATTTAACTCGGAAAAACATGAGGCTCAACAATAATTCCTTACAACTTTAAAAAGTTAATGTAAATTTACCCTATGAAAAAATTATTCCGTGAATACAAATCGATGTTGAAGCCCTTACCAATAGAGGGTATCCCCGACCTTTTCATTTTTCGGCCGATAGCCTTTATTATAGTCAAGATAGCTTCTCGTTTCCCGGTTACTCCGAACCAAATTTCCCTGGCCGCTCTGGTTACCGGGATCAGTAGCGGTGTCTGTTTTGCGTTAGGCACACCCAAGAGCTGGCTCTGGGGCGGAATTCTGTACGGCAGCACAGCCGTTCTGGATTGCAGCGACGGCATGCTGGCTCGTTATAAAAAAAACGGAACGCCAATCGGCAGAATCATCGACGGAACTATCGATTACATTAACGGCCTGGCTATCTATCTCGGGCTTGCAATCGGGCTGACAAAAATAGGAATAATGTCTCCCGCAAATGCATGGTTGTTGGTCGCCCTGGCCGGTCTGTCAATGGCGGTGCACAGCATACTTGTCGATCATTACAGGGGCCAGTTTTTTATTCATGCTCTGGGGGTTCGGCAATCGTTACAGGACGAAATAGCGCTTTTTACAGAAGAATTGAAGCAAACACCACGAATGTCTCTCGGTTGGATATTTATAAAAATCTATATCTCTTACAACCGCATTCAGGAAAAATTTTCATTACACCACACCCGTCACGATCCGGAAAAATACTACCGAATAAACGCCATTATGCTAAAACTATGGCAATTTATCGAGCTTTCCATGCATATCTGCATTCTCATCGTGTCGGCTGTCTTATTCAGACCAAAAGTATTTCTTATCTACACCATTGTAATTGCAAACCTCTGGATAGTCGTACTGTTTCCGATACAGATTTTTGTAAATAAACACACTTCCATACCCAAAAAATAAGCACTCATGAATGTACTGGTAACCGGCGCAACAGGATTCATCGGAAAACATCTTATTCCCTCCCTTCTGGAAAAGTCCTTTTCCGTCCACGCTCTCGCCCGACCGACAAGTCGAAGACCGGCCTCATTTTCCGACCGGGTCACCTGGTGCGAAGGTAATCTGTCAAATCCGGACTCCCTGAAAAAGGCCTGCCGAAATATGGATACGGTTATTCACCTTGCCGGTATTGTCAAGGCCGGCAAAGCCGCGGAATATTTTGCGGTCAATTATGAGGGTACCCAAAACCTTCTAAAGGCCGCGGCCCCCAGCGTCCGCCTGATATTAATCAGTTCCCAGGCCGCCGTAGGTCCCACAACTGCGGCGCATCCCCTCGACGAAGAGGCCCCTCCCCGCCCGGTGTCCGCCTACGGACGAAGCAAACTTGCGGCCGAAAAAGCAGTCATCGAATCCGATAAATCAATCCGCTATACAATCATCCGACCACCGGTTGTCTACGGCCCCGAAGACCGGGAATCCCTGTCCATTTTTAAACTGGCACGCTATCATCTGCGACCACAAATCGGTTTCGGGAAATCTTTCGTAAATGCGATATATGTGAAAGATCTGGTTGCTTTTATCCTGGCTTGTCTCCAAGAACCAAGGGCGGAACGACAGATTTTTCATATTAATGACGGCATTGACAATGGATACTCATATCATGAACTCATCCAGACAGCGGCAGAGGTACTACAAACCTGGACAGCTCCGGTCTTTATTCCCAAAATAGTGTTAAAGGGATTGGCTGTAATAAATGCCTTTATCGCCGATCTGTTTGGCAGAACAAGCATGTTTAATCCGGATAAATATCATGAGCTAACAGCGCCGGCCTGGTTGCTGTCTGCTCAGAAAGCCCGTCGGATAGTGGGTTTTCGCGCTGAAAACAGCCTTTCCGAGGGTTTTACAAAAACAATCCGCTGGTATCTTTCTAAGGGATGGCTCCGATGAATATAGACCGAACGCTGAAACGGTTCAGGAGTGGCGCATTTACGGCAGACTATCCTGTATTAATTTTTTCTGCATTAATATTGCTGATTGCAGTTCTTTTTTATAACCGGCTTCATCAACCACTCTTTTTCATAGTCGCTGATTGTATCGCGCTGATCACCCTGATCACGGTCATCATGAGGGAAAAACATGGGCGGAATACCTTTAACTATTGGCTTCACAGCTGGCTTCCTGTCATTTTATTGTCATTATTCTATGTTCAATCTACGGTTTTCGACAACCTGATATTCCGGAAGACCTTCGATCCGCTGCTTCAAAACTGGGAAAAATCGCTTTTCGGCAATATGGATTATTTTAACAACATCCCGGGAAATCATCTTCTGATTGACGAGCTGTTTCATTTTTTCTACTTTTCATACTATCTGATTTTATTTGTCCCCGGATTAATCCTTTACTCGAAGCGCCCGCAGACTTTTCACAAAATGGTCTATGTTTTGACCCTTATGATGCTGGCCCATTTCGCATTTTTCATCATCTTTCCCGGTGACGGCCCCCTGGCCAATCACGACAAAATATTCACTGACGGGATTTTGTTTATTCCCCTGATGAAATTCATCTACAACGTCGGCGGGGAACAGGGCGGCGGAGCATTTCCCAGCACACATGTCGCCGCGGCTGTTTTGATTTCCATGTATACAATTTCCGAATTTCGGCAGCGAGCTCTGTTCATTCTGATTTTTACAGTGGGAATTATCATTGCGACCGTTTATTGCAGTTATCATTACCTTATCGACGCTCTGGCCGGGATTGTGACGGGAATACTATTTTACTTTTCGGGAAAATATCTTACCGCAAAGGGTTTTCTTCCGGATATTTCCGAATCGTCACCTCTCCGATAATTCTTTTGCTGGCTTTCGTGACAATCAATTCAAGATTCCTCATCCTGATTTTTTCGCCGATATTGGGAATATGTTTGACTCTGTCCAAAAAGAAACCGCCGATCGTCTCATAATCGCCCTCGGGAATAGCCATGTTGAAACGATCGTTGATATCGTCTACCGGCATGCGGCCACTGACAATGATACTTCCGTCGGGCTGCAATTTATAAAGGCTTTCGGGCACATCATATTCATCCTCGATATCACCAACGACCTCTTCGAGAATATCTTCAACTGTCACAATGCCTTCGGCCCCGCCAAACTCATCAACTACAATGGCCATGCTCCTGCCGTTATTCTGAAGACCTTCGAGCAATTCGGCAATGCCCATCGTGGAGGGGACATAATATGCCGTTCTCACCAGCGATTTGATTTTTTTCCGGGGATCTTCATCAAGAATATCAAAGCTATTCAAAATCCCAATAATGCGATCAACCCGCTCGCGGTACACCGGAATACGCCGGTGCTTGGTCTGAACAAATTTTTCCGTCGCCTCCTTAACCGTAACCCTATCGGAAAGAGCCGCTACCTCTATCAGCGGAATCATAATCTCCTTGGCACTGGTTTCCGTAAAATTCAAAAGGCGATTGATCATGCGCCGCTCGCTCGGCTTCACATCGCCCTTGTCGTGCTTCATCTTCATCAGTAAGCGCAATTCTTCCCGGCTGACGAAACCTTCGTTACGATCAGACTTTTTCCCACCAAAAATCCATGTAATCATAACAGCAATCTTGGAAAACAGCCAGACGACGGGGAAGAAAAACAACATGAATAATCGCAGGATATGGATTGACCGCATGACAATATCATTACTTTTCTGCTGGAAGATACTTTTAGGCACAATCTCGGCGAAGATCAGATTAACAAAGGTCATGATAACAATCGAGACCGGCACGCCAGCCGGGCCCAGCCATAGATAAAACTGAGATGCTGCGATAGTGGTGCTGGTGATCGTGCAGAGATTGGTCCCCAGCAGGGTCGTTCCCAGAATTCTTTCGGGATTTTTCAGAGTGTTTGATACCAGCTTTGCCGTACGATTTCCCGTTTTTTCCAGATGCTTGAGTCGTATCCGGTCAACCGAGACAAGAGCAATCTCGGAGCCGGAGAAAAAGGCTTCTCCCAGCACACATAAAAATATGATAACGATGGCAGCTGTCACGGACATCAGATTCTTTTCACCAGCAGCGTGTCTATTTTATTGTTAACGAGTTTCTCGACGGTAAAACTCAGGGTCTTATAGTTAATCCGGGATTTCTCCCGAGGCAATTCTCCGAATAACGCAAAAACAAAACCTCCGATAGTGTCCACCTCCTCCGACACCAACTCCACACCCAGCAATTTATTGAATTCATCCAGCGTCATATTGGCATTAATCCGGAAAATCGATTCTCCGATCTTTTCATGCTGATTGCTGTCATCTTCAAACTCATCGGTAATATCACCAAAAATTGTCTCCAGCAAATCCTCCATGCTGACCAGCCCCTGAACGCCGCCATATTCATCCAGCACAATTGCAATGGATATTTTTCGGCGCTGAAACACATGAAACAACTCGTCGGCTCGCTTGGTCAACGGAACGAAATAGGGCTTTCGCAGAATTTTCTGCAGAGTTTCCCTCGATTGAGCAATCTCCTCGGGAGTCAAGGCAATAAGATCGGTGGCAAAGAGAATTCCGATAATATTATCCCGGTTTTCCCGGTATATCGGCACTTTCGAGTAGTGGTTTTTTTTGATTTCCCGGATCATTTCCTCCAGCGGCATCTCTTCCGGCAAATAAAACATGTTGGCGCGGGGCGTCATGACATCATCCATCTGCGAATCGCCAAAATCAAAGACATTATAGATATACTCCCGCTCCAGAGAGTCAATAATGCCCTCCTTTTCCCCTTCTTCGACAATTGTTTTGATGACATCCTCTGTCAGAAGGCTGCCGGTTCGTGATGATTCACTGACAAAAAGATTGACAACCCGGTCGGAAATCGTTCGAATGAACCAACGCAGGGGCGCTACAAATCTCGAAAAGTAGTAAAGGGGATCGGCTACAAACAGGGCAAAGGCTTCATTCTTGCGGATCGCCAGAGTTTTCGGTGTAATTTCCCCCAGCAAAAGCAGAACCGGTAAAACAATTAATATATTGACCCAGGGAGTATCCGATCCGAACAAATTAATTATCAATGCCGCCGATATTGAAGAAATCGAGGTATTGACAAATTCATTACCCAGCAGTATCGTAATGATCAGCCGGCGCGGCCTTTCCAATAATAATTCGATGTGCCGACCCTTTCTTTTACGGGTTTCCAGCAGTTTTTCAACCTGTACCCGTGCGAGGGAAAAGAGCGCCGTTTCCGAGCCCGAGAAAAAGCCCGATAGAAACAGCAGAAAAAGCAGCAGGACAACTTCTGAATAAATTAACATCTAATCATCAACGGCTTGTTACCATTCCTTCAATGTTTTGTAATATAGTAACCACAGCCGTTTTTCCAAAATTCATTTAATTTAGAAAAAAACTGATATCTTGATTGTACCTGAAGATTCAAGAAATTGAGTCAACAAGGAGATGAACCGGACCATTGTCCCCCTACCAACCGAACGGGCGAGTAACAGCCACGGGGAATTCAATAAATATTTTGGTTAAATATTTTCAATAAATTATTTGACTTTATTCCTTAAATTGTTATACATTTGGCGGCTTTTTGGAGAGTGATTCATATTGACCAAAAAGGGCGCAGCTTTTAGACATTTTTCTCCCGGGAGACAAATATGGTGGGTGTAGCTCAGTTGGTAGAGCAACAGGTTGTGGCCCTGTCGGTCGCGGGTTCAAATCCCGTCACTCACCCGATCTTTTATGGCGCCATCGTCTAGTGGTTAGGACACAGGATTTTCATTCCTGGAACCGGAGTTCAATTCTCCGTGGCGCTACAGGTTTAAACTCCCCCGGCGGGGGGTTTTTTATTTCGCCACATTTTTATTCAGATTATTATTGAAAATCAGACGAAAAGACCTTATTATCTCTAATAATCAAGGTCTGAACGGATGACTTTAACTATCAGAACCAAAATCCTTAAGTAGCCAATGGAACTTGCCGCATTTATCTCCGTTTTACTGCACCCGTTTATCTGTACAACCATCGCTTTTGTTGTTCTGCTATCACATTCAGTAATTTCCATGCCGCGATACTTACTTACGATTGCAATATCCTTCGCGGCAACCGTTCTCATCCCGGCAATTCAGGTCACAGTAATGAAACGTCATGGTCGCACCAGCAGCCTTGACATTCCCGAAAGAGAAAATCGCATCCGGCCGTTTATTAGCAGCATTGTCACATATTTCATCGCTCTGTTGCTGCTCTGGTTGGTCAGCGCTCCGAAAACTGTAATTATCCTGATGTGGGCCTATTTTTTTAATACCATTATCGCAACGACAATCACAAGGTTCTGGAAAATCAGCATCCATGCAATGGCGCTTGGCGGTGTAACTGCCGCACTGGGCTGCGCAGTCTCCGCTCATTACTTCTGGGGAATATTGCTGTTATTGCCAATGGCATACGGACGCATCAAAGTAAAAGCCCACAATTTGCTTCAGGTCATTACGGGCTTTTCTTTAGGCTTTGTGTTAACAATGATTCATTATCAAATTCTTCTGGGGATTTTATGAGAAAGAGAGGAGTTCTTGCGGTCATTCTCGGCGGCGGAAAAGGCAACCGCCTGTACCCTTTGACCAAGTACCGAGCCAAACCGGCAGTGCCCTTTGGCGGAAAATTCAGAATCATCGACATCGCAATCAGCAACTGTCTGAACAGCGGTCTCGATAAAATCTACATCCTCACCCAGTTCAACACCGAATCCCTCCACCGGCATATTTACAGCACCTATCGTCTGGGACGTTTTTCAAATGGATTCGTTGATATTCTGGCTGCCCAGCAGACCATCGAAAATATGGACTGGTACCAGGGCACGGCCGATGCCGTCCGCCAGAATCTCGAATACATCAAACAGATCGATGCCAAATATACAATTATATTAAGTGGCGATCATCTTTACAGAATGGATTACAACAAGTTCCTTGAAACTCATATTCGAAACAAGGCCGATATTACCATCGCGGTAAAACCGGTATCCCGAGAGGACGCTCCCGGTTTCGGAATTCTGAAGACCGATAGAAAAAATCATATTCGCGATTTCATCGAAAAACCCGGGGGAGATTTACTGGAAACCGCCTGTAGCCCGGGATTACCGGAGGGAACTCCATTCCTGGCGTCAATGGGCATATATATTTTCACCACTCCCGTTCTGGTTGAAATCCTGAGCGCCGATAAAAGAGACGATTTCGGCGGACATATCATTCCGGCCTCAATCAAAAACTATCGGGTTGTCGCACACCCCTTCGGCGGCTACTGGCGGGATATCGGCACCATGGCCTCCTTCTTCAACGCCAATCTGGAACTCACATCCCTGAAACCACCGTTTACTTTTTACGATGAAAATTTCCCAATTTACACACGGGCGCGCTCACTGCCCGGATCCCGGATTGATAACTGCTCCTTTAAAGACACCCTTCTGGCCGACGGTTGCTTCATTTCAAATAGTATAATTAAAAAATCGGTTATCGGCATCCGTACAATTATTTCCAACAATTGTGAATTGGAAAACTGTGTTGTTATGGGATGTGATTATTACGAAAAGAGGTCCAAAAACATTCCGGTCGCTCTCGGTATTGGGCCGCGCTGTACCATAAAAAATACCATTATCGATAAAAATGCACGTATCGGCAAAAATGTCAAAATTTTGAATTCGGATAAAATTCAGAACGCTGATGCCGAAAATTATTATATTCGTGACGGAATTGTAGTCATCCCGAAGAATACAACAATTCCGGACAATACTGTTATTTAGAATCCTAACATGAGGTTCTAAACACGATGGATTTATTAAACCCCAAACAGACAGTGCTTTTCCCCGACCTGATTGCCGACATTGATCTGCCCTCCATTACCACCCTGCCGGAATACGAACGCGCCATTAAAAATTTCATAAAAATTTCGGACTTCGGCGCCTTCATCGAGCTTAATGTATCCGGCATTGAAAAATCCTTTTCTCTGTCTTTAAATGAGTTGCGTGTCCCGCAGCGCTATCGGCTCAGTCACGATAATATCATTTCGCCGGCCTTTCACCTTTTCCCAGCTCCGGTCCGCAACCATCTGAATCGCCTGAAATATGACGCCCGGGCCTTCTTCAACCGTACAAACAGCATCAAAACAATATTCGGTTATTTTCTCCTGAGGCAGTATTTTTACCTTTGGGACCAGCATCGCAAAGACTACAAGAACAGTGTCGTCAATTACTTACAGAATGAAATCGGCGAAAAGCGGTACCGGCAGTTCTTTGTCAATATCTGGAATGAAGCCGTACATTTTTTACAGTCGGGAATTAAACGAAAATTTCATCACATGATTCCCATGGCTGATATTGATTTGATCCGGGCCGAACGGGAGCGCCTGGAACGGACAAAAATGAGTGTTTCCCAACTTGACCACGAGGACCCGGATTACTTTTTTAACTGTCTGGCAATTAAAACCCTGCATATCCCGATTGATTTAAAAGACTATATTCAGGGAATTCTAATTTATTCCACGTTCACCACCGTCCATCTGGAGCATCTGAAGAAAACCAATATCGAAACCCGGGAAGATCTGTTGGAATTCCTGACAACAATTCAACAAAAAAGCTAAAGTACTTTTTAACTCTTGTTTGATTCCTATCCCAAAAATGCCGAAGAGATGGTTGATACACAAATCAGCAACCGTGATATTTTCGATCAGAGGGTGATAGAGGCAATGAAAGAGATTCCCCGCGACCGTTTCGTTCCGGAAAAACACCGGCTGTTAGCGTTCGCCGACCAGGCCCTGCCAATCGGAAAAAACCAGACGATCTCCCAGCCCTACGTCGTTGCCTTCATGACCCAAGCACTGAAGCCTGAACCCCATTCACGGGTGCTCGAAATCGGCACCGGTTCAGGTTATCAGACAGCCGTATTGGCCAGCATTGTAAAAAGCGTTTATACCGTTGAAGTCATAAAAAGCCTGCTCGATCGATCCCGCACAATTCTGGAAAGTCTGAATTTCAAAAATATATTTTATAAATGCGCTAACGGTCGGTCTGGCTGGAAAGAATTTGCTCCCTTTGATCGCATCATCGTCACAGCCGCCAGTAACGATATTCCCCCTGAATTACTGGAACAGCTCTCGGATAGGGGGCAAATGATTATTCCGGTCGGCCGGCAACACTGGTCACAGGAGCTGATCTTGATCAAAAAAAAGAAACGAAAAATTACCAAAGAAAAACTCCTGCCGGTCAGATTTGTACCACTGGTGAAAAAATCTTAAATGCGGGCTAAAAAATATGCAGACAAGCGAAACGGAATTACTCGGAAAATTAATTGAATCCATCGAAAATGTTTCCCGGGGCGGTTATAACGGCAGCAAATTTGATCAATTTATGCGGGTCGGTAATCCTGCCGTTGTTCGGCGATTAGCTACCCTGATGGACAATCTATGCCGTCAGTTCGAGTCCCGGGAGCGCCATCTGAAGATCGCCATCGAAGAGCTCCGGGTCGCCCGCACCGAACTGGAACGGTTCAATACATTATTGGACAGCCGGGTCAAAGAGCGAACCAAAGCGCTTGAAGAGGCTAATTCTATGCTGGAAGCGCTCTCCACCACCGACGCACTAACCGGGATCAACAACCGTCGTATTTTCAACGAAAAGCTCCGGTATGAATATTCGCGGGCGCTCCGTTACCGGTACCCGCTAAGCTGTATTATGTTCGATATAGACTTCTTTAAAAAAGTGAATGATGCGCACGGTCATCTGTTCGGCGATGAGGTTCTGAAAATGATCGGAAAGACGCTGAACGAAGAAATGCGCTTTCACGATATCTGCGCCCGTTACGGTGGTGAAGAATTTGTTATCCTGCTTCCTGAAACGACAGCCGTTTCCGCCCTGAAAGTTGCGGAAAAATTACGCAACACTATTTCAAAAAAGAGTGTTGAGAAGGATGATATTTCCGTAAACATTACCATTTCATCGGGTATTGCGGAATTGGATACGGCACGGATGAAACAGGGAAACGATCTGGTTGAATACGCAGACCGGGCTATGTACCACGCCAAAAAGACCGGTCGCAACCGCTCGGTTGTCTATACGGATTCCATTGACAAATAATGCCACAAAGAAATTGTAAGCTTCGATACAGAGCTGTATATTTCGGCCTGATAACAGCAACGATTTAATGAAAATAAACGTCTTTATTACATCAGTAGTTATCCTCTTTCAGCAGTCATTAATGGCTCAGAATTATATCTGGCCTACAAATGCCGGACATTATCTCAGCTCCAGTTTCGGTGAATACCGTGACGGTCATTTTCATTCGGGCATTGACATTAAAACCAATTACCGGACAGGCTACCCGGTTTTTGCTATCGCCGATGGTTATGTCTGGCGAATTCGATCATCTCCCTTCGGCTACGGAAAAGCAATCTATCTGAAGCTGGACGATGGAAACTTTGCGGTTTACGGTCATCTTGATGATTTTGCCCGGACACTGAACGCCCGTGTCAAAACCGAACAGACGAATTCCCGACGCTATCAGACGGATATCTATTTTCATGAAAACGAATACCGTGTCTCTCAGGGTGACACTATTGCCTACACCGGTGAAACCGGCACGAAACATCCTCATCTGCACTTCGAAATTCGGGATGAGAACAATCGCGTGATTAATCCGCTGAATACCAATCTTACAATAACCGATTACACGATTCCAACAATTAAAGCCATTGCAGTTGTACCGCTTGCCCCTGCGGCCCGTGTCAATGGTTTGCCGTTGTACAGAGTATTTCCTGCAAACTACATTCATAAAAAACTGTTCGCTATAGGCGACACCGTGGTTGTTGTCGGAAAGGTCGGAATTGAAATAAAAACCCATGATACGGTCCGAGGCCTACCAAATCATTACAATCCCTACGGCATTCGGATGACTGTCGATGACAGTCTGTTTTTTCAGGTCCAGTATGACAGCTTCGATTTTGCCGAATCACACTTCATCAACACCGACCGTGATTATCAGCTGTTTAAAAACGGTTTCGGACATTTTCATCGGCTCTGGTTTGAGGACTATTCAAAGGATCTTCGTTTTTACTCTCAATCACCCGGCAACGGTCTGCTTCAGCTACCCCCCGGAAAGCATCAGATCAAAATAGAGGTCTATGACCGGTATATGAACACTTCAACCGTCAACTTTACGGTCTACGGCGATACATCCTTCCGATCCTCCATAGAGAAAATCAAGCGGACGGAAAAGGGTTGGTCTCTTACTGTCAACACCGAAGAGCCGGAATCAACTAATGTTTTTGCCAAAATTGTCAACAGCGCAGGTGTTTTCAAGAGCCCCGTGCCGCTGGACACGTTTATACAAAATTCAGCAGAGATTCGGGTCGCATTTTCTGAAACACAGAGAAATCCCGGAGATATTTACGCAATCACCTTAAGAAAAAAAAGCAGTCGGCAACCGGAGTCGTTCTTTATTAATCCGGACATCAAATCAACAAAACTCGGTTCTTCGCCGGAAACGGTTTTTATTCACAGTCCCCATGCATTCCTTAGTAAAATTATTTTCGATCAGGCGCCCAATACAACTCCGACATTCTTTATGCAAACAAGCTCCGACATAGTAACAATTCCTGTCTATGCCCTCAGCCCGACGGAATATATAAGCGGTTCCCCGTCATTGAATTCTTTAAAATCCTGTATCGCTTTTGAATGGCGGTACAATAAATTACCCGAAAATATCGTGCGTATCCCGGTGGATTTCACTACCCTGACACCGGGTGAAATGCACCAAAAAATTTCCGGTGATTCTTCTTTGTTTGTTCAATTCCCCGTGAACTCGGTCTACGATACATTAATCTGCTGGATCAACCAGAGGGTTGTACAGGACAATTGTCCCGACCCCATCGTATCAAAGATATACACGCTTAATCCGGCGGATCAACCGCTTCGTTCGGACATTGAGCTGCAAGTAAACCTTCCTCCCGGAATTGATCACCCCGAACAGCTGGGAATCTATCAAATGGATGGTGATACGTGGGAATTTCTGGGAAATCAATGGAGTCCCGACAGAAGCGCCCTGAAAGCCGGCAGCGATAAGCTTGGTTCCATCGCCGTCCTGCGGGATTCTGCCCCCCCCAATATATCGGCTGTTTTTCCGGGGAATGGCGGTCGGTTTCACGCCGGGGATATCATCTATCTCAGCGCCATTGTAAAGGATGATCTGTCGGGAATTAAAGATGATACTTCAATTGCCGTGACACTTGACGGCCGCCCCCTGATTGCCGAATATAACGCTCCCAAAGATCATGTCCGTTACAAAATATCGGGAAACCTGGCGCCCGGAGCACACCTGTTGAGAATCACAGCTACCGACCAGGCCAATAACACCAGCACAGAAAGCAGTACGTTCAGCGTCTATTAATTCGACTATGTTTATTCCACTCAAAGATTCCACTTTCCGATTGAGTCCGCCCTATGTGACCATTTCCATCATCCTGATCAACATTTCTGTTTTTATTTATCAAACGACCCTGCCCGGGGAAGCACTGCACGCCTGGATATACTCAACCGGGGTTATATCAAGTCAGCTGTTCAAACATGGCGTCAGCGGTTTTATTCTCCCTTTCTTCAGTTCCCTGTTTATTCACGGTGGTTTTTTACATGTTGCCGGCAATATGCTCTATCTCTGGATATTCGGAGATAATATAGAAAGCACCCTGGGGCACTGTAAATTCATTCTCTTCTATTTTGCCGCAGGGATAGTGGCAACCATTTGTCAATTAATCTTCCAGGGATATTCCGACATTCCCATCATCGGCGCCAGCGGGGCAATTTCGGGTATTTTGGGAGCATACATGATTCGCTATCCCCGTGCCCGCATTCAGGTGTTCTTCTGGCTGATTATCATTATCCGGAGAGTCTGGATTCCGGCGGCTTATGTACTTGGATTTTGGTTTTTGATACAGTTAAGCAATGGCCTTGGAGCACTGACAATTCAACAGCAGGCCGGCGGAGTTGCATGGTTTGCTCATATTGGTGGATTTTTAGCCGGGATTGCATTATTATTTATCCTGGAACCTTATGAAAGGAAGCGCGTATGGAAACAATTAAACCGGAGATATTAAAAGAACATGCCCGAAAAGCATCGACTTTTTCACACTCACCCTTTTCAAATTATCCGGTGGGAGCCGCATTGTTGACCGAAGAGGGCTCCATTTTTCGGGGTTGTAATATCGAATCCAGCTCCTACGGGCTGTCAGTCTGTGCCGAACGCAACGCCATTGCGGCGGCCGTTGTCAACGGACATAAAAAGTTCAAGGCCCTGGCCATTTATTCAAATAATGGGGCTACGCCCTGTGGGGCCTGCCGGCAGGTAATCTGGGATATCTGCGGTGATATCCCAATTTACATTTTTACCAAGGATGGTGAATTCGAGCAGTATCGTTCAAAGGATTTACTTCCTTTTCCTTTCGATGACAGTAAACTCATAAAAGAAAGTGACCAATGAAACAATCCATACTAATTGGGATTGCCGGGGGAACCGGTTCGGGAAAGACATCTATGGCCAAGAATATTGTACGTGATTTCAACCCGCAACAGGTGGTTATCATTGAACAGGACTCCTATTATTACGATTTAAAGGATATCCCGATGGACACCCGTAACCATCACAACTTTGACCATCCAGAGGCATACGACTTCGATTTGATGAAGCGACAGATTCGCGACTTAATTAGCGGAAAAACGGTCAATATTCCAGTCTATGATTACAAAACCCACACCCGTAGTTCCGAAGTTCACCGTGTAACAGGACACAAAATTATAGTCCTTGAAGGTATTATGGTTTTGTTTGATCCCGAGCTACGGGACATGATGGATATTAAGATATATATTCAGACTGCACCTGACATTCGGTTTATCCGTCGCCTCACCCGTGACATAAAATATCGCGGTCGCACAACAGAATCGGTTATCCGCCAGTATCTCGAAACGGTTCGGCCGATGCACGATCAGTTCATCGAACCGACCAAACAATATGCCGACATTATCATTCCGGAAGGCGGCCATAATACCGTAGCTGTTGATCTGTTCAAGACAAAGGTCACATCACTATTAAATCATCTTACAAAATAGCATTTTGTCACATAAACCCAATCATCTAACAAAGAAAGCAGAAAACCAAATGCACAGTCAATCCACGCGAAGTTACCCAATGGGAATCGAAGAGGTCGTTGCCATTACCGGAAAACCTTCCGGCTGGATCGAAGTGATCTGCGGCAGCATGTTTTCGGGCAAAACGGAAGAACTGATCCGCCGGCTCAGACGGGCCCAAATCGCCAAACAAAAGGTTGCCATTTTCAAGCCGATGATCGACGTCCGCTACAGCGAAGACCATATCGTCTCTCATAACAATCAAAAAATTCCATCTATTGCTGTCAATAATGCCGCTGACATACTAAAACATGTCAAAGATGCTCAGGTACTCGGCATTGACGAAGCACAGTTTTTTGACAATGATCTTGTACTCGTTTGCAGGAAACTGGCGGAATCGGGTCGCCGTGTTATAGTCGCAGGACTCGATAAGGATTATCGCGGGTTTCCCTTTGAGCCTATCCCCCAGCTGCTGTGCGAGGCAGAATACATTACCAAGACCCTCGCAATCTGCATGAAATGCGGCAATCCGGCCAGCTATACCCAGCGTCTCACAAAATCCAGTGAGCGTGTTCTGCTGGGAGCAACCGATTCCTATGAAGCCCGTTGCCGTAACTGTTTTGAACCGCCCGAAGAATAAAACCATCTATTGATTTAAAGGATTATCCTATGAGATTTATTGGAATTCTTGGAATTATCACACTTCTCGGTATCGCCTTTCTGATGTCAAATAACCGGAAAAAAATTAACCTGAGAACCGTAATCTGGGGGCTGATGTTACAGCTCTTGTTTGCAACCATCATTCTGGGTGCACCTGCGTTATCATATTTTGCCATGTTTATTTTCATCGTAATGATTATTCTTTTTATTTTTAATCGGGAAATCAATTCCGGCGTATTTGCAAAGAGTCAGTATGCAACAGTCGGGATAATTATCTTCCTCGTTTTAATCGCCGTTGGTCTGTTTTACCTGCTAAACAATGTCAAAATATTGTCCCTTTTGTGGTGGCTGATTCTTTTGGCCCTTCTGATAAAAGCCGTCCTGAAAATTCCCAAATATCAAAAACATCTTGTGGCCGGTTTGCTGTCATCAGGATATATTCTACTGGTGACCAACAGCTTTACCGGCGCCCGGATATTTCAGCTGCTGAGCCAAAAAGTCAAAGCCTTTTTAGCGCTCGCCGACTACGGTTCGGAATTTATATTCGGTAATCTGGCCGTATCGAAGTATTTCTTCCCGGACTCCGATTTCTGGCCCGGCTTCGGTTACCAGTTCGGTTTCAAGGTCCTGCCGGTCATCATTTTCTTCGGCGCATTCATGTCAATTATGTATCATCTCGGTATCATGCAACTGATTGTGAAATGGATGGCGCGTTTTATGCAATGGACAATGGGCACCAGCGGCAGTGAAACACTTTCCTGTTCAGCGAATATTTTTGTGGGACAGACCGAAGCACCGTTATTGATCCGTCCCTTTTTGGATGAAATGACAATGTCAGAGCTTCTTACAATCATGGTGGGCGGCTTTGCAACGATCGCCGGCGGGGTGCTGGCCGGTTATATTGCCATGGGGGTTAGCGCAACGCACCTGATTGCCGCCAGTGTTATGTCTGCCCCGGCCGCTCTTGTGGTTGCAAAAATCATCTTTCCTGAAACTAAACTTTCAAAAACATTTGGGGACGTTGATCTTCCCAAAGATATCGTTAAAACAAGCAATCTACTCGACGCGGCAAGCACGGGCGTCACCGACGGATTAAAACTCGCCGTCAATGTCGGCGCCATGCTGATCGGATTCATCGCCCTGATTGCACTCATCGACAGTCTATTGTCTATCGCAGACAGAATTATTGACGGCAAACTGTTACATGGAACTTATTACAGTTACACAAATGCCAGCTCGCTGACGCCGGTCAGGGGTGAATATGCCGGTATTTTCCCGGGCAGTCTGAAGACCTTCTTTGGTAATGTTTTTAGTCCACTGGCCTGGTTAATGGGTGTTTCCTGGAAATATGCCGGAGAGGTGGGCAATCTGCTGGGTATAAAAATTGCCCTGAATGAATTCGTCGCCTACAGCTCGCTGGCAGAATTAATCCATAAGGGTGTTCTGGACGAGAAAGCTGTTGTTATTTCCACATACGCACTGTGTGGATTTGCCAACTTTTCATCCATTGGGATCCAAATCGGCGGCATCAGCGCTCTCGCACCTAAGCGACGCTCTGACCTTTCAAAAATTGCACTGAAGGCAATGTTCGGCGGCGCATTGGCCAGCTGGCTGACGGCGTCGATTGCCGGAATAATTTTAAATACATAAAAGGAATTTGACTTATGAAACTAATACTTCTCGGTCCTCCCGGTGTTGGCAAGGGCACTCAGGCCCAATTACTCAGCGAGGAATATGGCATTCCGCAAATATCAACCGGCGATATCCTTCGGGCAGCCATTCGTTCCGGAACCGGGCTTGGTAAAAGAGCCAACGAATATATGTCCAAAGGCGAATTGGTGCCTGACGATATTATGTTGGGATTAATTCGGGAAAAATTGTTCGGTGAAGAACCTCTTGACGGCTTTATTCTGGACGGTTTTCCCCGAACTCTGATGCAGGCTAAGGCGCTGAACAAAATGTTTGCCGAATATGATCAAACGCCGGATGCCGTTCTTTCCCTTGAAGCAGAAGAAGAGCTAATCATGAAGCGTCTTTCTTCACGCCGAATATGCCGGAATTGCGGGGCCGTATACAATTTAATTACAAAACCGCCAAAAACAGAAGACCTCTGTGATATCTGCAACGGACCTCTCTATCAGCGTGATGACGATAAAATCGAAACTATTAAGAATCGCCTCGAGGTTTATAAAAAGCAAACTGAACCGCTGATAGATTTCTACCAATCAACGGGCCTTTTGATTTCCGTTCAATCATCCGGTAGTCCGCAGGAGGTTCACAGAATCATAACAACAAAACTGGAGGGATAATAACCGTGGTTACAATCGGTATTACAGGCGGTCTCGGCTCGGGTAAAAGTACCGCCTGTCAACGCCTGAAAGAAAAAGGCGCTATTGTTTTTGATGCGGACAACGTCGCCAAAGAACTATTAAAAAGAACCGACATTCAGGAACAATTAATCGATGAATTTGGTGCGGACATCATACATAACGGCAACATCGACACGGCAAAACTGGCAAAGGTCGCATTCAGCAGCGAAAAAAACCAGACTGTTTTAAACAATATAATTCACCCTCTTGTTATCGATCAATTCGAACAATTAAGGGATGAGGTTTCGGATAAAGAGGAACTGCTTGTCATGGATGCGCCTCTCATCTTCGAGTCCGGTATCGACGTTCACCTCGATCACACGATATTAATATATTCAAAAATGAAATTAAGAATTGCCCGCGCCCTGCGTCGCGGAAACCTCTCAAGGGAACAAATTCTCCAACGAATGGCGCTTCAGATGCCCGAAGAGGAAAAACGGGAACTGGCCTCCTTCGTTATCGAAAACAACGGTTCAATAGAGCAACTCTATGCGTCTGTTGATAAGCTTTACAGCGAATTGATTGGTGATTGAGGGTTCCTTTCGGGGTTGAACGAGTAAAAATCGCCTCTCAAAAACAGTTAATTGACTGGATTTATCTCCGGTTTTTGTAAATTTCATGCTATGAAAATATCGTTCCGGCAAAACATCCGTTTTTATCCGCTTATAATGTTGTTACTTTTGCGTTCCGCTTTCTCGATTCAGATTTCAGACCTGCGGATTGAGAATGAAAAAGATTTACGCCAGTGTACCGAATATGCGCCCATTTTCTGTTGGCAAGCCCTTAACACCACAGAAAATACAAATGTCCTTATGCAACTTTTTTTATCAAACAATCGGTCGGATTCATTAATCTGGTCAAGCGATACTTTGCCTTATTTTGGTAATCGGTTCAGATTTCGAAGCCTGGGAACGCTTTCCGCCGGTAATACCTATCGATTCAAGCTACAAATTTTTCAAGACGATTTGTCCGCCACGGCTTCCAAATCTCTGACTTTTAGAATGAATTCCACACCTGGTCCACCCCGGATAGATGACAATAAAATATCCGTTTTTACCGACAGAAATTTACAGATTCCCGTCACACCCTCTCATGATTCTGAAATGCCCGATCAGGAATTGA
>QNCV01000016.1 GCA_003645845.1 Fidelibacterota bacterium
AGAATGACCGTTAAACGATTAGCAATTGTGTTCATTTCTTCTCCCTTTATGTATAAAAATTCAAAAAACACACATATCTTTTTCCTTGTCAATATTGTACTTATCATATTCTTAAATATGTTAAAATCTATAAAAATATCAAGACATTTATGGATTTTAAAAATATTTTCACGTTAGATATGAGAACCAAGAGTCAAGAATTAAGACAGGATGAGAAGAACGGCAAAGGGTGAAAGGCGCAAGGCACGGAGCCAAGGGCGAAAGGCGGTCTGCCGTGAGTTCCGCATGGGGCTTCGTCGCATCTTTTCATAATGACAGTCCGTATAATTTTTGTTCCTCTGTGATCTCCGTGTTTCCTCCGTGCAACTCCGTGTCACACACCATTTTTTCCTTTTGCCTTTTCACTTTTTCCTTTTATATTTGATGCCAATGAAAGCGAACCTGAAAATAAAAACGAATCGGAACTGGTGGTGGCGCCGGATATCTCTCTTTTCAGGTTTGCAGATCAGACCACAACTCTATTTTAGAATACCATAGAATTTAAAGATCGAGGACCTGAAAAGGCCCGCGTTTTTGTTATATAGACGTGAAATAATGAAAAAAAGGAGATTGTCATGAAACAGAGCAAGTACATTTTAGACGAAAAACGCATGCCAACCAGCTGGTACAACGTTCTACCGGATTTGCCAGAACCGTTACCACCACCTTTACACCCGGGTACCAAACAGCCGTTGGGTCCGGAAGACCTGGCGCCGTTGTTCCCAATGGAACTGATCAAACAGGAGATGAGTACTGAACGTTATATTGAAATTCCCGAGGAATTGCAGGATATTTTCAAACTCTGGAGACCAACAACCCTCTATCGGGCACACCGTCTGGAAAAAGCGCTGGATACACCGGCGAAAATCTACTACAAATACGAAGGTACCAGCCCGCCCGGCAGCCATAAACCGAATACTGCAGTGGCTCAGGCCTACTATAATAAAAAGGAAGGTATAAAACGAATTACCACGGAAACCGGCGCCGGTCAATGGGGCAGCGCATTGTCCTTTGCAGGGGCGTTATTCGGCCTGGAAATCAAGGTTTACATGGTAAAAGTCAGTTTTTACCAGAAACCCTACCGTAAAATCATGATGCAGACCTGGGGCGGCACCTGTATTCCCAGCCCGAGTATGGAAACCAATATCGGCCGGAAAATGCTGGCGGAAGACCCCGACTGTCCCGGCAGTCTCGGTCTGGCGATCAGTGAAGCCGTGGAAGAAGCCGTTTCCCGTGATGACACGCACTACTCGCTGGGCAGCGTTCTGAACCATGTTCTTCTGCACCAGACGATTATCGGCCAGGAAGCCAAAGTGATGATGGAAGATATCGGCGATTACCCCGATGTGATTGTCGGCTGTGTCGGCGGCGGTTCCAACGCTGCCGGACTATATCTGCCGTTTTTAAAAGATAAGCTTGACGGCACGCATCCCGATCTGCGGATTGTGAATGTGGAACCCGCCAGCTGCCCGACATTGACCAAAGGGCTGTATGCTTATGATTACGGTGATGAAGCCGGTATGACGCCGCTGCTGAAAATGTTCACACTGGGTCATGAATTCATGCCGCCGCCGGTCCATGCGGGCGGACTGCGGTATCACGGTATGGCGCCGATTATTACCCATCTGCACAAACTTGGTCTGGTGGAGGCCGTGGCGGTGCATCAGCTGGGAACCTTCGAGGCCGGTCTGACATTTGCCCGGAATGAAGGCATTATCTGCGCGCCGGAAACCGATCATGCCGTCCGGGTCACGATTGATGAAGCCCTGAAATCCAAAGAGACCGGCGAAGCGAAAACTATCCTTTGCGGTTTAAGCGGGCACGGACATGTGGACATGGCCGCCTACGATGCCTATCTGTCTGGTCAGCTTGAGGATTACGAATATCCCGTGGAAAAAATAAAGGCCTCCCTCGAACACTTGCCTTTAAACGGGAAGTGACGTTAACGATATCCGGCTGCGGTTCATTGAATCACAGCCGGATGTTCTTTGAATTGGTAAAGTGATTTTAAAAAAAATTCTTTGCACAATGAATTTTCAGGACTATATTTAAGCATGATGAAGCGGAATCTGAAATATATGCCTTTTAATTACACACTTTATTTTATTGGGCATATCTGTACAGGTCCGCGGATTCATAGATGAAAAACCAATAAAAAGAATATGAGACGCGGGCCTGAAAAGACCCGCGTTTTTTTTTATGAAAGCAGCAATGGATAAACTGAAAAAAATGAGAGAAGAGGTTCGCCGGATTGACCGGGAGATCATCCGCCTGGTGGGAAAGCGCCTGGAACTGACCCGTGATATCGGTAGCATCAAGAAGGCGGCCGGACTGCCGCTTCTGAATTACGGGGTGGAAAAAGCCGTAATCGAAAATGCCCGCGCCGTGGCGAAAGACCTCAATCTTCCGGCGGATTTCGTGAAATCGGTTATGCAACTGCTGATCAATGAATCCCGCACCCAGCAGGAACGCCTGCACTATTCGGCCTACAGCGGCGAAAAAGAGACGATCCTGATTGTCGGCGGAGCGGGCGAGATGGGGCGCTGGCTGGCGACTTTCTTCGAAATCCAGGGACATGAAGTGCTGATATACGACATTGTGCCGGGCGGCAACGAGTTTACCGCCGTCTCATCACTTGAAGAGGGTCTGAAACGCGCGAGCTGCGTGGTGATTTCCGTTTCACTGGATGTTGTTCCGGAAACCATCGACAGGGTCGCGGCACTCAATTTCAAAGGACTGATTTTTGACATTGCCAGTATTAAAGGTCACCTGGTGAAATCCATTCATAACGCCCGTCAGAGAAACGCTCTGATTACCAGCATTCATCCCATGTTCGGGCCGAATGTCATAACGCTTTCGGATAAAGTGATTGGGTTCTGCGACTGCGGCAGCACCGAAGCATTGAACCGGGCAAAAGCATTTTTCAAGGATACCGCCGTCCGGGAAGTTGATCTGGACCTGTACACTCACGATAAAGCGATCTCCTATGTTCTGGGGCTGTCCCACATCATCAACATTATCTATATGAAAATTCTGTCCGACAGCGGTTTTCATTACAGCGAACTGAAAAAAATTGCCAGCACCACATTTTTGTCGCAAATGATCACGTCATCCAGCGTTATTAATGAAAACCCGGAGCTGTACTATTTGATTCAGAAATACAATCCCTTTAAGGAGGAAATATTTGATAAAATGAAACATGCAATGACCTCTGTCATAGATTATGTTTTGAACGATGAAAAGGAAGAATTCGTTCAAAGCATGCAATTATCCAGGGAGTGGTTGAACCAAGAAAAAAGTTCAGGAAAGGAGTAGAGTTTGCTCATTACCGGAATCATCGGATATCCACTGGATATAACGCTTTCACCGCGAATGCATACCGCGGCATTCCGGGCGAAAAAAATTGACGGCGTCTATCTCAAAATACCTGTTGAACCGGATCGCTTAACGGACGTTTTAGACGCCCTGCGGGTGATTGGTTGCAGGGGAATTAACGTTACGAACCCACACAAAGAAACGTTATTGTTATTTCTCAATGCAATATCTAAAGAAGCAAAAGAGGTGGGCGCCGTTAATACCGTTTTATTCGAAAAGGACGGTCTTTCGGGATACAATACCGATATCTACGGGTTCCAGGTTTTACTCCAAAATGCCGGGATTGATCCCACCGGAAAAACTGTTTTGATGATCGGCGCCGGCGGAGTCGCAAAAGCAGCCGCCTGGGTTCTCAGCAAGCAATCCTTAAAGGAATTTATAATCACAGATATTGTTCCTGAGAAAGCTGAAGAACTTGCCAAAAAATATAACGCAACAACTGTCTCAACAATACTCCTCCACACTCTCCTCAGTACAACAGACATGGTGATTAACGCCAGTTCTGTTGACCTTCAAGACAACGTAACCCCTTTCATGCAAAGGGGTTCGTTGTTTCTGGATTTGAACTATAAATTCAGCCCGAAAAAACGGCCGGGAATTCGAAGTATCAACGGATTGGACATGCTTCTGCATCAGGGAGTTCGGGCGTTTGAAATTTTCACCGGTGAAAAAGCGCCGGTAGATATTATGAAAAAAGCATTGAGGTTAAACAATGATTAGAATGATCAGCGCCGGCGAATCCCACGGCAAAGAAATTACGGTTATTCTCGAGGGAGTTCCGGCGGGTTTACATGTTAACCCTGCTCAAATAAATGCCGAACTCCGCCGTCGCCAAGGCGGCTACGGCCGGGGCAAACGCATGCAGATCGAAACCGATGAAGCTGAAATCCTGTCCGGTGTTCGGGACGGCAAAACAATAGGGTCGCCGATTGCCCTCCGGATTAAAAACCGCGATTACGAAAACTGGCGGGGCCGGATGAATGTCGGTGCGCTAACTATTGACGATCCGGTCACGGCGCCAAGGCCGGGGCATGCCGATCTTTCCGGCGTCCTGAAATTCGGTTTGAACGATGTCCGCAACGTGCTGGAACGGGCCTCTGCCCGGGAAACCGCCGCGCGAGTTGCCGCCGGCGCAATTATGAAACAGCTGTTAAGTGAGTTCGGCGTCAGCCTCTCTTCCCGGACAATTTCCATCGGCGGTATTGAGACAAAAGAGACATTGCGTTCTGCGGCCGAAATCGAAACGTCTCCGCTGCGCTGCGCCGATCCGCAACAGGAAAAGCTAATGATAGAGCGAATTGATGCCGCTGCGAATAAAGGCGATACCCTGGGCGGCGTTTCTGAAATCGTAGCGACCGGTGTTTGTCCCGGACTGGGAACATATACGCAGTGGGATTTACGTCTCGATTCGAAGATCGCCGCCGCAATGATGTCCATTCCGTCGGTCAAGAGCGTTAGCATTGGTGAGCGTACTATTAATAAAACAGTGGGTTCCAGCGCTCAGGATGAAATATTTTTTAATGAAAAGAGGGGATTTTACAGAGCAGGTAATCACGCCGGCGGAATCGAAGGCGGAATGACCAACGGCGAAGACATTATCGTTTATATCTACATCAAACCGCTGCCTTCGTTGCGCTCACCTCTGCAAACGGCAGATATCCGGACAGGAAAACCTGTTGCGGCTCAAAAAGAGCGGGCCGACGTCTGTGTCGTTCCGGCGGCCGGCGTAGTCGGAGAGGCCATGCTGGCGTTGGCAGTCACGGACGCCCTGCTTGAAAAATTCGGCAGCGATTCTCTGGCAGATATCAAGACAAACTATCAAAATTATTTGAGCCGAATATGCAAAACATTATCCTGATCGGCTTTATGGCCAGCGGCAAAGACAGTGTCGGGCAGGCATTTGCCCGCCGCAGCGGATTGACGTTTTTATCCACCGACCGGATAATCGAACTGGCGGAAAACCGCAGCATCGACGCAATTTTCAGGGAAAACGGCGAGGCCTGTTTCCGAAGCCTGGAAAAGAAAGTTCTGCAATCCATCAGCAAAATGAAAAATATTGTCCTGGCCACCGGCGGCGGGATAGTGAAGGACAAAAGCAATCGGAAACGACTCGCTCGAATCGGGACGGTTGTGCATCTACAGATCAACACCGAAACGGTCCGAAAACGAACCGCCGGTGATAATACCCGGCCCTTGCTAAAGCGGCCCGAAGATATCGAAAAACTCATACGGGAACGCTCCGGCATGTACGATTTTGCCGATTACACAATCGATGCAAATACCGGATCGCCGGAGGAATTAGCAGAAGTCATTCTCCGAAGGATAAAATTCCCCGAACAAAAAAGAGAGTCAATGATTTTCCAATCTATTCCGGTACACACGTCACTGAACAGTTACAATGTTCAGGTTGGCAACGGAATTTTGGAGCGATTGCCGGAATGGGTAATCAATTTGCCGAAACGTATTGCTATTATCAGTAATCCGCCGGTTGGAGGATTATATCTGGATAGGCTTGCACAGATTCTGGGAAAAACCGGAGTGGATATATTTCCGGTTATCATTCCCGACGGTGAACGGTATAAAACATTGAAATGGGTTTCAAAGATTTACGACACACTGCTTGAAAATCATTTCGATCGCGGTGATCTGCTGATCGGTTTGGGAGGTGGTGTCATTACGGATATTACCGGTTTCGTTGCGGCCACGTTGAAACGCGGGTGCCGTTTGTTGAACATTCCCACCACGTTGCTGGCCCAGGTGGATGCCGGTGTCGGCGGAAAAACCGGCGTGAATCATGCGTCCGGGAAAAATATGATCGGCAGTTTTTACCAGCCGGAAATGGTACTGGCCGATATTGATCTGCTGCAGACCCTGCCGGATCGTGAGTTCCGCAACGGTTTGGCGGAAGTTATTAAAACGGCATTGATCCGGGATGCGGAACTGGTGGATTTTTTAACAAGAGAGAAGGATGCTGTACTGCATCGGGATTGTGCCGTATTACAGCACATAGTCGGGCGCTGTATCGAAATAAAGAGAGATATTGTAGAGCGGGACGAAAAGGAAATTTCCGGGATACGTTCGTTGTTGAATTTTGGTCACACAATCGGTCATATAATCGAAGCCGCCGGTCATTATCGTCGATTTAAACACGGCGAGGCTATTGCAATCGGTATGGTGTTGGAATCACGGATAGGATCACATATTACGGGATTGAGCAAAGATATTTCTCGGCAGATAAGCGATTTGACAGATAATTATCATCTGCCGGTTTCCATTCCGGAAAACCTTAGTACAGAGGAATTGAAAAAGAATCTTGCTCAGGATAAAAAAATCCGCGACGGAAAAATAAAATTTCCCGTTTTAACCAATATCGGGGAAAGCAAAATAGAGGAGCTGCCATGGGAACGTTTCGCATCATACATGGACCAAATCTGAACCTTCTAGGAAAGCGGGAGCCCGAACACTACGGGACGCTAACGCTGGAAGAATTGAATAAATCCGTTGAAGCATACGCTCATGAGAAAAATTTGACAGTCGAATTTTTGCAGAGCAATCATGAGGGCAAAATTATTGACGCAATCCAGAATTCAGGAGGGATCACCGGGATTATTCTGAATCCCGGCGGTTTTACGCACAGTTCGGTGGCCATTCGGGATGCTATCGCTGCGGTTGATGTCCCGGTTATTGAGGTGCACCTGAGTAATATCCACGCCCGCGAGGAATTTCGGCGGACCTCACTGATTGCCCCGGTTTGCGTGGGCCAGATCAGCGGGCTGGGAGTTCAAAGTTATATTCTGGCGATAGAATATTTTAACCGCATAACCACTTCTTTACAGAGGAGAAAAATAAAATGTTAATTATTATGGATGATACGGCAACTCGAAAAGAAATCCGGAGAGTTACCGAACTGATCAAAAAAATGGGGGGTGACGTGCATCATCTTTCAAACAATAAACCGGGCTCTATTAGTATCAGCGGGGAACATGCCGGCCTGAATCCGGAAAAGATCGCAAAAATACCCGGCGTAAAAAATATTAAAGACATTAAAAAACCCTACAAGCTCGGCAGTCGCGAGATGAAAGAAAAAGATACGATTGTAAAAGTCGGCAAAGTATCCATCGGCGGGAAAAAGCTGACGGTAATTGCCGGCTCCTGCGCTGTGGAAACAGTGGAAGGCACCAATGAAGGCGGCCGCCTGCTGAAAATGCTGGGCGCAAACTTACTGCGCGGCGGCGCTTATAAACCGCGAACTTCGCCGTATTCGTTCCAGGGATTGGGAAAACGGGGTCTGGAGATTCTGGCCGACGCCCGGGAATTGATCGGTATACCGGTCGTTTCAGAGGTGGTGGATACCGAAAGTTTCGATCTGGTTGAAGAATATATCGACCTGATCCAGATCGGCGCCCGCAATATGCAGAACTACTCACTGCTGAAACGGGCAGGACGCTCCAGTAAACCCATTTTGCTGAAACGTGGAATATCTGCAACGATCAACGAGTTTCTGCTGGCGGCGGAGTACATCATGTCCGAAGGCAATTACAATGTTATCCTCTGTGAGCGGGGTATCCGAACATTTAATGAATATACCCGCTACACGCTGGATATCAGCAGTATTCCGGAGTTAAAACAGCAATCCCATCTGCCGGTACTGGTAGATCCGAGTCATGCTTCCGGCCGCCGGGATATGATTATTCCGCTTTCCAAAGCGGCTATTGCGGCAGGTGCCGACGGAATAATGGTAGAGGTCCATCCCTTTCCGGAAAAAGCGCTTTCGGACGGTTATCAGTCGATTACCTTCGAACACTTCTCCACATTAATGAAAGAACTGGATACCATCGCCAAAGCGGTTGGCCGGAGTCTTTAAGTGGCCGACGTCAGAGTTTCAAAATTACACACTGTGAATGGTGAAATCAGTCTGCCCGGCGACAAATCGGTTTCTCACCGGGCGGCCATGCTGGCGTCCATCGCCCATGGAACCAGCATTATCAAAAATTTCTCCACAGCGATCGATTGCCAATCCACATTGGACTGTATGCGACAATTAGGGGTCGCTATTCATCGCGACATTAATAATATCCATGTCCGCGGCAAGGGACTCCGGGCATTGAGCAAACCCGGTGATGTGTTAAATTGCGGCAATTCCGGCACTACAATGCGACTGCTGTGCGGACTTTTGGCCGGACAGGATTTTTCCGCAAAACTCACCGGAGACGCCAGCCTGAGCCGGCGCCCTATGGATCGCATTATTAAACCGTTGGTAAATAATGGAGCCGATATTACCGGCGAAAAAGATAATCGATTCGCTCCGTTGACAATCAATGGAAAAGCGCTGAATAACATTCATTACGAATTGCCGGTCGCCAGTTCGCAGGTGAAGTCTGCGGTGTTATTGGCCGGTCTGTACGCCGGCGGTGCGGTATCGGTTGTTGAGCCGGTTAAAACCCGCGACCATACGGAACGGATGCTGGATTATTGCGGCGTGGATATATCCAGAGATGGGAATGTCATTACACTGGGAGAAAATCGTCAGCCCGGCGCCAGAGAATTTGTTGTGCCCGGCGATATCTCCTCCGCGGCTTTTTTGATTGCGCTGGGGCTTCTGATCCCCGGCGGAGCACTGTGCATAAAAGATGTCGGGATAAACCCGACACGAACCGGATTGCTGACGGTTTTGGAGAAAATGGGAGCAGATATAAGAATCGACAACGAACGTCTGGTTTCCAACGAACCGGTTGGGAATTTGATTGTCCGGAATGCCAAATTGAGGGCTGTGGATATTGGGGGAGCGTTAATTCCGAAATTGATTGATGAATTGCCCCTGCTCGCCGTGATCGCCACACAGGCACAGGGCCGGACGGTTGTTCATGATGCGCTGGAATTGCGGGTTAAGGAGAGCGACCGGATCGCGGCAATTGTGGCCGAACTGAAGAAAATGGGCGCTTCTATCGAAGAGACCGGCGATGGATTTATTGTGGACGGTCCGACACCGTTAAAAGGCGCCGAATGCAGCAGTTATAACGATCACCGGATTGCCATGGCGCTTTCAGTTGCCGGCTGGACCGCCGATGGCGAAACGGTAATTAAAGATGCCGATTGCGTCGGGATTTCCTGCCCGGAGTTTTTTGACTTGGTCGGCAGCGTCACTTAGCATGAGTAATTCACAACCACTAAGGCGCCAAGATACAAAGTGATGTCTATTAAAAAAATAGAGGAAAATATATAAACAGTTTTTGATTTATTCAGAATATTCAAATACTTATAATTTTCCAATTCTTGAAGACTTAGTGTCTTTTCCAACGAGGATTTCTGCGGAAGTGATAAGATCCATGAATTAATCGGGTTAGTAAGACTTGACTTATCCCGACAGATGGATGAGTTAAGTCGATAGATTGTTTAAACCTGTCAGGTTTATTAGAACTTCTCAACCCAAAATAAATTAATCGACGAAACCGGACAGGTTTACAGGACCTTTCCCAAAATTTTTAAACACTAAAAAAACCTTCAGAAGCCTGTTCCATAGAACAGGTTAGACCTAAGAATTATTCAGAAAATTTTCCAGTTGAATGCGGGCGTCATTATAGCCGACGTCAATGGCCTCTTTTCCGCGCCAGAATTCCCAGAGATTAAAGGAGGACATATCAATCTCCAGGACGAGATCGGGATTGCAGGCCAGAATCTCCTTGTTCGACAGCTCCGAGAGCAGAATCAATATTGACTGGTAGCCGACATAGGTTAGCCGCGGCAAATGGTCGAGTTTTTTGAGTTTATTAATCTGGATAGCGTTGAGGATTCGTTCGAAAAAATTATCAGCGCCGTTTTCAGGCTTGTAATTGGGTTTGTCTGTCTTGATTTCGGTATACAGACCTTCCATTTTCAATTTGGGTGTTTTCAGAACATTAACGCCGATCAGTGTATCATAGTCAAAACTTTTCAAAGCCCGCAGAGGCAGGTTTTCCCGGAGTCCGCCGTCCACGAGAAGAGAGCCGTTTGCTTTCAGCGGTTTGAAAACGCCGGGTATCGAAATGCTGGCACGGACCGCATCGACCAGCCTGCCTTTGTTCAAATAAAGAATGTTGCCATTACGAAAATCTACAGTGACAGCGACAAAGGGAATTTCGAGGTCCTCAATGAGAGTTTCCTTGCCGACTAATTCTTCCATAAAAGACATAAAATTTTTAGTGTCCATCAAACCGCCGAGCGGTAGAGATGGTGGCAGCAGATAGATTGTTTTTTTTCGGTCAATCGATTGGACGATATCTTCGATTTCCGACACCGATAATCCGCGGGCATAGAGCGCCCCGATAATCGATCCGGCGCTGGTTCCGGCAAGAAAAGACGGTCTGATTTGGCGCTCTTCCAGGGCTTTCAAAGCGCCGACATGCGCCAGACCAAGAGCACCTCCCCCGCTTAATGCTAAAGCTACTTTTCCTAATGACATCTATAATTCCTCTTTTTTCAGTTGGTAATATGCATGCAAAAATTGAATTTTTCAAATAAACCGACTTTGCGTAAGTTATAATCCGATGAAACAGGTGTTGTTCCCGTTAAAAATATACCGGTTTATTTTCTCCATTCTACTTATGAGTATGTTGACGGGTGAATCGATATTTGCCCGGTGGCATCACCGCTGGACGGTGAACGAACATGATCTCGGGATGTCATTGACTTTGGGTCCTTACCACAGTTACACCAACCTGTTTTACCAGATTGAAAAAAATCAACCGGTGTATGTTTATCGGGAAAATGAAGTGCGCCTTTACCGGGATCTGCTTCTGCGTTCCTATAAACCGGCGTATGGGCTGGTTGAGTTTACCGTGTATCCGACGACGGCGCTTTCGGCCTGGATTAAAAGCAATTATAAAGATTTCTATGATCAATTTACCATTTATAAAGATATTAATCTGATTGGCAGCATCAACGGCGGTTACCAGGAACCCTGGTCGGCCAGCCTGTTCACCGGCCAGATTGCGGCATTTCTTACGATGAATGATGATGAAGACCTGGTAGTGGCGGCAACCGGCGTCAGCGGGCCGGTGGTGACCGGCGGCGCGTACCAGATTTTTGACAATTGTCTGGTACGTTCGAACTGGTATCGGGTTGAGTGGAAACTCAAGGGTAAAAGCAATCAGGCCAAGCACTCTCATGAATGGGATATCAAAGCCGGGTATCGCTTTTATAATCTCGATGAAGTGGCCAATACCCTGCTCTTTAGTTTTACGCGGAAGCGGATGACAAATGGCGCCTACGACTGGCGCTGGATGCAAAACAGCATCAATGAATTTGAATTGCAGTTGCCGGTGTCATATGGTGAAAAGGGTATCTCGCGGTTTAAAATAATCTACGGAAAAGCGATTCCCTTCTGGAAGTGGATGGTCGGCCTGGGAATCGGCGTTATTTATGAAAACCGGCGACAATATGACAGAGAGTTGAAGCAATTTTCAACCAAAAAAGAAGAAAACTGGAACCTGTTTCTGATGCCCTTCGCCTACTGGTGACATCGTTCCACCAATCCAATAATTCATTATTCCAACCGCAAAGATGTTAAATCGATAACAGGATTAATTCACAAATCTCACCAGTTCCATGTTAATATCCGTGAGAACAGCAGGAATTTGAAAAAATTCACTTTCGTATTGTATTTTGGGGAAAGTATGCTTATAATCTTGCCAATGTTCCCAGCAAAAAATAAATCCCAAAAGAAATATCCGATCCTTGTTCTTTACACAATCCTGGTATATGGATTACAATATACATACTCGGGGGTCATGGTGATTCTCGGAATCTGTTTGAGTTATCTGCGGGCTGATACCGTGTTGAAATTCGGTCAGTACCTTTGGGCAAAAATTCTTTTTCTCCTGATGGGGAAACGCGTTCGGATTATCGGTATTGAAAATATTGATCGAACAAGAAACCATCTGTTGATTGCCAACCATACGAGCATCTATGATATTCCCGCAATCATGACGATTGTTCCCGATATTGCCTGGATCGGGCGGCAGTATCTGTTAAATATATTCGGATTTGGCCATCTTTTGAAAATGCTTCATTATATTCCGATTGAGCCGAAAAAACCCGAACAGTCGCGAAAGTCCATTAACCGGGCAATAGAGCATGCAAAAGAGGGAATGACGGTGGCAATATTTCCCGAAGGCACCCGAACGACTACCGGAAAACTGAGTCCCTTTAAAAAGGGATTTATTCATATTCTGCGGTCGGCAGATTTGGACCTGGTTCCGATAACTTTGAATGGTTTTTTCTCTTTAAAACCTAAAAACCGATTTCATATTGATCCCCGGGTAAAATTGGAAATCGTTATCCATCCGGTTATTAAAAATGCGGAAATCAGGGATTTGCCGAAAGAAGAAATCCTGAAGATTGCCTTTCAGGCAATTGCGGAAAATTACCAATACCGTTAAAAGTAGGATGTTGATTATGATCAAAACAGAAAAGTGGTGCTTTATTGTCAATCCCATTGCCGGAAATGGTTATGCCGGAGAACATATTGGTGAAGTCAAAAAGATGATTAATAAATACAGGCTGGATGCCGATGTGGTTATCACCAAAGGTGTTGGCCATGCGACGAAACTGGCCGCTGATTTTATCGAAAAAGGCTTTAAATACATCGCGCCGGTTGGCGGTGACGGCACAATCAATGAAGCTGTCCAGGCGGTCATCGGATATGATGATATTGTGTTTGCTCCTGTGTCCATGGGAACCGGCAATGATTTCATCCAGATCCTCGGTTTTTCCGATCATTTTACGGAAAAAGACTGGGAAATCTATTTTCAGAAAAATACTATTCTGATGGATGTGGGAAAATGCAATGATCATTATTTCCTGAACGGTATGGGGCTCGGGTTCGATGCGGAAGTGGCCAGCCAGAACTATAACGAGAACGGTTTAAAAAAAGGGGGTAAAGACAAATACCTCTGGCATATCTTGAAAACACTGGTGATGTATCGCGAACATCCAATGACAGTGATCAACAATGGCAATACGGAAACATCGAACTGTTTCATCAATACAATTTCCATCGGTCGTCGCTTTGCCGGAGGATATTTTCTGACCCCTGAAGCCATTGCCGATGACGGCCTGCTGGATGTCTGTCTGATTAAGGAACTCAGGTTTTTACAGCGATTTAAAATTTTCACCATGGTGCCGACGGGCAGCCATTTAAAACACCCGCAGGTCCAATATTATAAAACCGACTCGCTGAAACTGGAGTTTGACCAAAAAGTACCGCACCATCTGGACGGCGAGCTCTTTTTCGCATCTCACTATGAGATTAAAGTGATCCCGAAAAAACTGAATATTATCTATAATCCGTGTGGGAAACATTTTTTTGAAGAAAACTAACCTTTAAATTATTATCACATTGCTTAATGAACTATCCCGATGTAAGCATTGGAAAATTCTTTCAAAACAGGATATATCAACCGGCTGTAATAGTTCCATCTGTATTTATTTCTGCACATTCTGCCTGTGCCCACGGTTGACTTTCAACTGCTTTTTAAGTAAAATCTTTTCTGTTCGTGATATTTTAAATGGTGGGCGTCAATTTGGGATTTATTGAGACATTAAAATCGATTTTCAGTAAAGCGATATTCCGGATCTTTCTGGCGCTGACGCTGCTTACAATTGTAGCGGCAGTGCTGGTATTATATTTTGAAGGCCAACGGAACCCCGAAGAATATCGCGGTATCTGGGATTCGGTCTGGTGGGCGCTGGTAACTGTATTTACTGTCGGTTACGGCGATATCCGCCCGATCACGACCGGCGGACGCCTTGTCGGTATCTTTGTCATGATTTCCGGAGTGACTCTCGTCTCATTAATCACGGCTACAATCTCATCCATCTTTGTAGCCCGTAAAATCAGGGAGGACCAGGGATTGGAATCCATAAATTACGAAGATCATATTATCATTTGCGGCTGGAACGCCAAAGCAGAATCCATTATTGAAACTCTGTTTTCACTTTCAAAGGGCCGCCCGCCAAAGGTTATCCTGGTGAACGAACTTCCCGAAGATGAAATCAACAGTGTGCTGGACCGTTTTCGGAAACAGAAAGTGAAATTCATCCGTGGTGATTATACCCGCAACGCACCGCTGGAACGGGCCAATATCCGGGACGCCAGAACGATTATCCTGCTTCCCAACCTGTATGAACACGCTCCGTCGGTAGCCGATGAGAAGACATTGCTGGCCACGTTGAATATAAAATCCGGTTATCCCAAGAAAAAGGTTATCGCATTTATCATGGTCGCCGAGAATGAAGTTCATGTGAAACGGGCCAAGGCCGACGAAGTGATTATCAGCGATCAGTTCATTGATTTTCTGCTCGCAGGTGACGTGGTGGAGCCGGGACTTTCCAATGTCATCAGTACTCTTTTCAGCGCCAAAAGCGATCACCGAATCGCAACACTTGCCATTCCGGCCCGATATAAAGGCAAGACATTCAAAGAGGTTTCCGAATATTTCAAGACTCAGCACAAATTTTTGGTTCTGGGAGTTGTTGCCGAGGTGGAATCCATCGGCGTCGGCGATTTTTTGTCATCGGATTCCAGCCATCTGGATGCCTTTATTGAGCGTAAATTGAAGGAAGCCGGACGGACACTTGGCGAAGAAAACAAGACCGTTGTAAATTTAAATCCTGCCGATGATTACATCATCCAGGAAAACGAAAAAGCCGTGGTGTTGATCTGATGAGTATTATGAAAAAAAACAAAAACACCGGCAAATACAACCCTCAGATTTTGAAGGGTTACGAAATATTTGCAGGTCTGGATGAAAAACAGATTGAACGTTTTTGCAAAGTTATTACACCGATTCAGTTCAATAGCGGCGATGTCATAATTCAGGAAGGCGATCCCGGCGATTCCATCCTGATTTTGCTGGACGGAAAGGTTGAAATTTCCCAGGCGTTGACCCTGAAAACCGATGTTTCCCAGGCCGATACCCGTGAAAAAAGCCTGATTTCACTTTCCAGCGATCACCGACCCTTTTTTGGCGAAATGAGCCTTTTCAGTGATGATGACAAGCGCAGCGCTACGGTCAAAGCCGTGTCAACCTGTAGTGTTGCAAAGATTGAGAAAAATTCTTTTTTCAGCATCTGCAACGATTACCCGGAAATCGGGAATCTGGTAATGCAGAATATTGCACGCGTGCTGAGTCACCGACTCAAACAGGCCAATCAGAACGTTTTGAAACTTACAACCGCTTTTAGTTTGATTATTGAATCATAGGAAGGAAAAAATTGGCAGTTCAGCTCGACAAAGTATATGACCCCAAACAGGTCGAATCCCGCTGGTATGAACACTGGCTGGAGAAAAATTATTTTCATGCAGATAATGAATCAACGAAAAAACCCTATGTAATTGTTATTCCGCCGCCTAACGTGACCGGCATTTTACACCTGGGTCATGTTTTAAACAATACGTTGCAGGACATCCTGATCCGCCATGCCCGGATGAACGGCCGTGAAACGCTCTGGCTGCCCGGCTCAGACCATGCCGGTATCGCCACCCAGAATGTTGTGGAAAAGAATCTCCGCAAAGAAGGAAAGAGCCGCTACGACTTTGAGCGCGATGATTTTCTGAAAATCGTCTGGAAGTGGGCAGATAAACATAAATCCATTATCCTGAACCAACTACGGAAAATCGGCTGTTCCTGCGATTGGGAGCGGGAACGATTTACCCTGGATAAGGGACTCTCCCGGGCGGTACGGGAAGTCTTTGTGCATCTTTATCGCAAGGGACTGATTTACCGGGGGCGGAAAATTATCAACTGGTGTCCGGTGTCCCGAACGGCGCTTTCGGATGAAGAGGTCATTCATAAAGAGTCTCAGGGTCATCTCTGGTATTTCAAATATCCTCTTGAAAACGGCAATGGTCATTTGACTGTGGCGACGACACGTCCGGAGACCATGCTGGGCGATACGGCCGTGGCCGTTAATCCTAAAGATGACCGGTTCGGGAAGCTGGTGGGGAAAAATATTATTCTGCCGATTATGGACAGAGTTATTCCGATCATTGCCGATGATTTCGTGGATATGGAATTCGGAACCGGCGCCGTAAAAGTCACGCCGGCGCATGATCCCAATGATTTTGAGATTGGAGAACGCCACGGATTGGAAAAGATCAATATCATGAATCCCGATGCCACCATGAATGCCGCTGCCGGCCCGCTGGTGGAGGGAAAAGACCGCTTTGAAGCCCGCAAAATCGTTGTGGCGGAAATGGAGCGGCTGGGATTGCTGGAAAAGATCGAAGATTATACGCACAGTGTCGGTTTCAGTGAGCGGGCAGGTGTTATGGTGGAGCCCTATCTTTCCGATCAGTGGTTTGTAAAAATGAAACCCCTGGCAGAGCCGGCAATCAGGGTGGTTGACGAGGGCAAAATCAGATTTCATCCCCAACGCTGGGTCAAGACCTACGATCACTGGATGAACAATATCCGGGATTGGTGCATATCGCGGCAGTTATGGTGGGGTCACCGTGTTCCGGTCTTCTATTGTACCAAATGTGATTGGCATGATGCATTGGTTGATGATCCGGAAAAATGCCCAAAATGCGGAGGTAAAGTTTATCAGGACCCTGATGTTCTGGATACCTGGTTCAGTTCATGGCTCTGGCCCTTTTCTACCATGGGCTGGCCGGAACAGACCAAAGACCTTCAGGTTTTCTTTCCGACCAACACACTGGTCACTGCCCCGGATATCATTTTCTTCTGGGTCGCGCGAATGATTATGGCCAGCCTGGAATTTATGGGTGATATTCCTTTCAGCGATGTCTATTACACCGGTTTGATCCGCGATATCAAGGGCCGCAAAATGAGCAAATCCCTGGGCAATTCCCCGGACCCTCTGGATCTTGTGGAAAAATATGGAGCCGACGCATTGCGCTATGGCATCATGCTGATCGCACCCCAGGGACAGGATATTCTCTTTTCCGAAGAGCGGCTGGAAGTCGGCAGGAATTTCATGAATAAAATCTGGAACGCATCCCGGTTTATTCTTATGAATATTGACAATGACGACATTCTGGAAAAACCCTTTGATCCTGAAGATTCCGATTTAACACTGGCGGACAAATGGATTCTACTGCGCCTGAAACACACGGTTGCCAAGGTTGATAAAAACCTGAAGCGTTTCCGTTTTGATGAAGTTGCCCGGATAATCTATGATTTTGTCTGGAGCGATTTCTGTGACTGGTACATCGAGCTGATTAAAGACCGTTTGTATAAAAAATCACCTGAAGAAAAACAGACGGCATTACAGGTTGCAATCTACACACTGAAAAACATTCTCAAGATTCTGCATCCCTATGCGCCGTTTATTACCGAAGAGATTTACCAGCATCTCAAGACCGACAGTGAGCCGGATATTATCGTATCGGGTTGGCCGAAACTGAGGTATAAAATTGGACACAAGGATACGGAAGCTACTTTCAAGGTCGTCCAGGAAATGATCACCGCCCTGCGCACGGCCCGCAGTGAAATGAATATTCCACCGTCTGCTCAGCTGAAACTTGTCGTCCGCGGAAATGAAAACCAATTACCGCTCCGCCTGATTAAAGACGAGTCACTGGCGGAATATGTGAAAAACCTGGTAAGGGTCTCGGAAATTCGGATTACCAAAAGCAAGGACAAACCCCATCCCGCCTCGACGATTGTTGTCCACGGCACTGAATTCTTTATTTTGCTTGAGGGATTGATTGATATCGAAGCGGAAAAACAGCGTCTCGAGAAAGAAATCAATCGGTTAATTGCTCTGGTCAAGGCGACTCAAAATAAACTGATGAATCAGAAGTTTCTGGAAAAAGCTCCCAAAGAGGTCGTGAATAAAGAAAAAGAAAAGGAGCAATTTCTCCGGGAACGGTTGGTTAAACTCGAAGCTAATTTTGATGCATTAAGCTGATTGACCGTAAACCGGGCCCATCTAAAAAAAGGAGCAACCATGCACAGGGATTACCAATGGATTATCCTGGCCTTGCTCGTGTCGTTGTCTATGCCGGGAATTGCCGGAAACGATTTCAAAAATACCCGGGTAACCATTTACAATAACGATCTCGGTCTGGTATATCAGGAAAAAGAGGTTTTCTTAGATAAAGGCCTGAACACCCTTCGGTTTGCGGGAGTATCGAAACGGGTTCAACCGGCAACCGTAAAGTTATCCCTTCCGAAAATCGCGGCCCGATTCGAGATCAACGAGCAGAATTATCTCTACGATCTGGTCAATACTAAAAAATTGTTCGATAAATATACCGGTGAAAGAGTGGTGTTTCGGCTGGATTCCGGCGAAACGATTTCCGGGGAACTGCTCAGCAGCGAACAGGATTATGTCGTATTGCGATTGCCTAATGAGGTTATTCGAATCCTGAATGTCGAAAAAATTATCGATTATGAATTTCCCAAACTACCCGGCGGCCTGATTCTGAAACCGACACTCGAATGGAAGATTAATTCCC
>QNCV01000017.1 GCA_003645845.1 Fidelibacterota bacterium
ATTGCAGCTGAAGAAGTCGTCCTGGCTTTTTCGATGTTTAATATGGTGAATGTTGATATGACATCAATCGTTCTGACGCTGGACGGAATTCCCGTGACGAATCAGGCCGAAATCAATGATGACCTGATTATGTATCGTCCTCAGAATATCAAACCCGGTTTGCATACCGCCCGTTTGAATATGTCCAACCAATTTGGCGATCCCTTTGCAACTACAATTGTTAATTTCACAGTAGTCAAGTCCGTAGAAGAGGCTCAGCGAATATTTAAATATTCCGGTCGGGTTAGTACCGAAGCGAATTCCACCCAGATTCAGGGAGTTCGCGATAATATTAACTATGTACGCGCAAGCGCCAACGGATCCTATGACTGGTTGAGTTTCAATGCCAAGGCTTTTGTCACTTCCCAGGAAGATCCGCAAAGGCAACCCCGGAATCGAATGTCTCTGAGTTTGAAGACCTCTCTGTTCGATCTGGCTGTGGGTGATGTTAATCCCCGTTTTTCGGACCTGTCGCTCAGCGGGAAACGCGTGCGCGGTGTGGAAGCCGATTTGAAACTGAAATATTTCAATACCCACATCGTCTATGGTCAGACAGAACGGGCGATTGAAGGAACTATCAGCAGCGCTCCGGATACACTAAGCGACGGAAGGTTTCAGTACAGCCGTACCGGGTACACTTACGATCGCAATCTTCTGGCGATCCGGCCGTATTTCGGGTCCGGTAAAAATTTTCAACTGGGATTTTCGCTTTTAAAGGCCCGTGATGATACGCTTTCGGTTAAGCGTGAATACGGCGGAATCACTCAAAATAATGAACGCTCTATCGTTATGGGCGGTGTTAACAGGCCCCAGGATAATATCGTTCTGGGAACCGATCTGCTACTGGCTTTTGATAAAAAACGATTTGTATGGAAAACCGATGCCGCGTTCTCTTATCTGAACCGCGATATTACCGGCGGAGCGCTGACGCTTGAAGAAATGGATACCTTTTTACCGGGAGATAGTCTACAAAATGATACCATCACTTTGGGTGACATGAATATTCCCCTGGAAGGTTTTCCCGATCCGGGAGATTTTACAAAAATCTTTATTATCAATGAAAATATCAGTCCGCTGATGCCGATTGTTCCGGATACAAGTGGCAAGATTGGTATGAGAGAATTTTTAAATATGCCGTCAACGGCATTCAAAACTCAGATGAAATTAAACTATTTCAACAACTTCTTTGTGGTTAAATATCAGCGGGTCGGGCCCGAATTTATGTCGCTTGGCAATCCTTACATGCGGACAGACGTTCAGGGCTTTAATATATCGGATAAAATCCGATTGTTTAGTAATCGGCTTTTTGTGACAATTGCCTACGATCAGAAAAGAGATAATCTGCTGGAAAACAAAGAATCCACGACTACAACGACATCGTTTATTGCCAATGTAGCCATATATCCGGGTGATGGTTTGCCAAATATCAGCTTTAATACCCAGAGCTATGGTCGCCAGAATGATCTGGATATCCAGGATGTCAGTTCGGATACAACGTTCACGGATACATCCTACTCTGTCAGTATAAAAGATCCCCGTGAATCCAACGTAACCACCCGCCAGGAATTCCGGATTTCCCATGTCGTCAGACTCGGGGATATAAAAAATACCTTGAACCTGACCTATACCAATTCCGAACGAAATGACCGGATCACCGATCGTTTCCCCGGCTATCAGTTCAATAAAATCAGTTCGTCAAACTTTTCCTTTGGTGTAAATACTGTCTTTAACTTCCCGCTAACGACGAATTTACGCATTTTATCCAATACCACCGAGAGTGTCACCTATGCTCATCCGTCAAAGTTATTGTCAATGATTCTGCAGGGAAGCTATAAGTTTTTCGACGGGAAACTGACGACTGATGCAGGTTATACAATGACAACGAGCTCCGGTCTGGTGGACTTTTCGAAACATGATATGTTCAGTGGAGTCATCTATAGATTGGGGGAAAAACACCAGTTCAGAGGTCGCCTGCGCTATGTTCATTGGGATTATCGCACTACGAATAAGGCCTACAACGATCTCAGCTTCTTGTTGAACTATACGTTTATTTTTTAATCGCCTATTTTTTCTGATGAAAAAAGATACCCTGAAAAAAACCGCCTGGGGGACTCTGATTGCCCTCTTCTTTTCAGTCATTGTCTCGGCTCTTCTTATTTTTGGTTTTTTCCGGGATTTTGAATTAAAGTCTCTGGATTTCAGGTTTCGCTGGCGCGGACCGGAGGATGTTTCCAATTCCGATTTGATTGTTATTGCCATTGATCAACAGACTTTTTCGGCATGTCGGGATCGTTATCCCTATCCCCGTGAATATAATGCAACTCTGATCGATAATCTAAATGAAGTCGGCATTCGCCGGATCATGTTTGATATTCAGTTTACCGAACCGGATATGAAAAATCCCAAAGGTGATTCCATCCTGGCCGACGCAGTACAGCGTAACGGGAATGTTATTCTGGCGGGGAAAATAGATCGGGTTCAGGCCGGCGGCGAGATTTACGCCTATCCCAACGAACCGCTTCCGATATTGATGAAGACCGGAGCCGAATGGGGTGTTGTTGGCGAGATCCAGGATCCGGACGGATTCATGCGCCGGTATTCCATTTTTGAGTCCTATCAGAATAGGTATGTCTATACTTTGGGTTCAAAAGTGTTTTTTGCCGAAAATGGTATCCATGGATCACCGAAATACGAGTTTAAAGATGGCTATTTCTATTTTCCCAAAGATAACAGTAAACAGAAAGTCAGATTAAAAGCTCACCGCGGCAGTATGGGATTTGAGCAGACGATTTTAATTAATTATTACGGACCGGCAAGGACGTTTCCGACCTATTCGTTGTCATCGGTACTGGACGATGCGGATTTTGATTTGAAAGATGAAGAGGACACCGATTACATGGAATTGTTTAAAAAGAATTCCATATACCCCTATGAACTAAGAATTGCCCTGTTGCCGGACAGTGTCCTGCAGGAAGAGGCGTTTACGGCACTTGCCATGGATGATACGGCGGCTGTTGAGAAAATTCTCGATATGGCCAATCCCTTTAGAGATAAAATTGCCTTGATTGGCGTGTCTATTGAAGAAGTTCATGATAATAAATACACACCTTTTTATAACTATGCCGGTGTCCGGATGCTGATGCCCGGAGTGGAGACTCACGCTCATGCGATCCAGACCATGCTGGACCAGAATTTCATTTCCGCTATTCCCTTTTATCAGAATATTCTGATTGTATTCATTATCGGAATATTAACCGCATTAGTCGTCAGTATTGTCCGGCCTGTGATTGGTGGCGTGTTTTCGTTGTTAATGATAATCGGTTTTGTTTTTGGATCCCTCTGGTTGTTCATCGAAAAAAATACGTGGATACAGATGGTTCCGCCAATTACGGTCATTCTGCTCAGTTACATTAGTAATGTTGTCTATCAGTTTCTCTCGGAACAGAAGGAGAAGAAGAAAATTCGGGGTATGTTTCAGACCTATATGAGCCCGAAAGTATTGAAATATCTGGAAGACCATCCCGACGCATTCAGCCTTTCCGGTGAAAAGCGAGAAGCAACAATGTTTTTCTCTGATGTTCAGGGCTTTACCACAATTTCCGAGAGCCTTTCTGCGGAAGAACTCTCCCTGGTTCTGAATAAATATTTGTCACCGATGACGGATATTTGCATGAAATATGACGGCTATGTTGACAAGTATGAAGGTGATGCCATTATGTGTGACTTTGGTGTGCCCATGGAGGATCCCGATCATGCCTGGAAGGCCTGCTGGGCGGCTCTGGATCAGCAGGAGCGACTTGTCGAACTACGGAAAGAGATCAAGAAGGATCATGGCGTCGATATCTATGTCCGGATGGGGGCTAATTCCGGAGTGGTCAGTGCCGGTAATATGGGCAGCGCCCAGCGGTTTCAATACACGGTAATGGGGGATGCTGTTAACCAGGCAAGCCGTTTCGAGGGCGCGAATAAGCAGTATGGCACTTATATAATGATCGGTGAAGAGACTCTCAACCGGGCGAAAGATAAAATCGAAGTTAGAATTCTGGATAAACTGGTGGTAAAAGGTAAACTGATTCCTATTACGGTTTATGAACTCCTTGCGAAAAAAGGTGAGCTAAGTGAAGAAAAAGCCGCGATCAGAACCCATTTTACCGAAGGTATTAAGCTGTACTGGCAACGCCAATGGGATGCCGCTATTGCAAAATTCAACGATGCCATTGCCGTCACCGGTGATGATCCTCCGTCCAGGGTTTTTATCGGTCGATGTGAAGTGTTTAAGAAAAATCCGCCGGGTGACGACTGGCAGGGTGAATTTGTCATGACCACCAAATAGTTTGTCCCGATAAAGGGGAACCATAACTGGCAGACAGTCGTTTGAGACATGTCTGCCTTTTGTTTATTGAATAGAAAAATCTGTTGGTTGGAAACCTGTCTAACGTATATTATAAAGCTGTGATAAATCTGAGAACGGGAAGGTATAAATGGGAATAAAAAAAGGTAAAATTATGTGGGTTGACGATGAGATCGAGCTTCTCAAAGCCCACATTCTGTTCTTAAAAAGCCGCGGTTTTGATGTTCAACCGGTTTCAAACGGGAATGACGCGGTCAAGCTGGTGGCCGAAGAAAATTATGATCTGGTGTTGCTTGATGAAATGATGGCAGGTAAAGACGGTTTGACCACATTGTCGGAAATCAAGGATATTAAACCGGGCTTGCCCGTTATTATGGTGACGAAAAATGAAGAAGAGAGCCTGATGGAAAAAGCCATCGGCCGGAAAATTACCGATTACCTGACCAAACCGGTCAATCCCAGCCAGGTGCTTATGGCCTGTAAAAAGATACTGGAGCAAAACCGCATCTCTTCCGAACATGTTTCCAAAAATTATATGGAAGAGTTCCATGCCATTTCCCGGCGGCTTTATGATGATCTTGATAGTAACGATTGGATTGATATTTATAGAAAACTGGCCCGCTGGGATATTGAATTTGACGATCATCCGGATTTGGGTTTAAAGGAAACGTTGGAGGATCAGGTCAGGGACTGTAATATTGAATACGGAAAATACATCGAAAAACATTATGCCGAATGGGTGAATGAAGATCCCCATTTCAGACCCACATTGTCGCCGGATATTGTCAGAAAATTTCTGTTTCCAAGAATTAAAAACGGTGAAAAACTGTTGTTTATTGTCATCGATTGTATGCGTCTGGATCAGTGGCTGACCTTTGAACCACTGTTATATGATTTTTACAATATCTCCACTGACTATTATTTTTCCCTCTTACCATCTGCCACGCCCTATGCCCGGAACGCGATATTCAGCGGAATGTTTCCCTCGGAAATTAACAGAGTCTATTCCGATATCTGGAACCGCGAAGATGATGATGAAAGCTCCATGAATCAGCATGAAGGCGAAATGATTCAGAAACTTTTTGCCGAGGAATTGCCGGAATTCAAGCGTTCCATGAAATATATCAAGGTTTTGGATTCCGAATCCGGCTGGGCAATGGACAGAAAATTATCGACCTATCTTGAAAATCCTTTCATTGCTCTGGTGGTGAATTTTGTCGATGTGCTGGCACACCGTAGATCGGAATCGGAACTTCTCAAGGAAATCGTCCCGAATGAAGCCAGCTATCGCTCGGTTGTAAGAACCTGGTTTCAGCATTCCTGGATTTTTTCGGTGCTGAAAAAATTTGCCGAGTATAACTTTACAATTGTAATAACCAGCGATCACGGCAGCATCAGAGTGCAGAACGATGTAAAAGTTGTCGGTGACAAGGAAACCTCTACGAACATTCGGTTCAAATATGGCAGAAATCTGAATATCCATCAGAAGTATGCGCTGGTCATTAAAGATCCCGAGGAATACAAATTGCCGGCTCCCGGAATTAATACGAACTATCTGATTGCGAAAGAGAACTTTTACTTCGTGTATCCGACGAATTATCATAAATTTCAGTCACATTATCGGAATACCTTTCAACATGGTGGAATTTCGATGGAAGAGACAATATTACCGTTTATAACGCTGACACCCAAATAGAAAATGATTGAAATTTATACATACTCGGCTGCCGAAACGGAAAAATTTGGTAAACAGATTGCCGGTTTACTGAAAAGAGGAGATGTGATTGCTTTCTTCGGTGATTTGGCTGCGGGAAAAACAACGATGATCAGAGGAATTTGTCGGGGATTAAATATCCGGCAGCAGGTTGAGAGTCCGACATATACTCTGGTTAATGAATATCGATCGGAGATTCCGGTGTATCATATCGATTGTTACCGGGAAAGTCGACTGGAGGAGTGGCTGGAGTTGGGGATTAATGATTATTTCTTTGGTGATGGAATTACTCTGGTTGAGTGGGCGGGTACGATCGAGGAACTGATCCCGGAATCGGCGTATCGGATTTGGCTTGATCACGATCTTGAAAGGGAAAACAGCCGTCGGATTCGCTTGCAGGCTGACAAAACCATCGAAGATGTACTTGCTGCGGAGATGTCGTCGTAAATGAATATTCTGGGTATCGATACATCGACAAATAATTGTAGTGTAGGATTGGTAACCGACGGAAAAATTATTGGCCAAAATTCCCGCATCGGACGATCCATGGCTTCGGAACAGCTGATTGAACTGATCGACGGTTTATTGAGTAAAACGGTTCCCATAACGGAAATTGATGCCATTGCCGTCAGTATCGGACCGGGCTCCTATACCGGATTGCGGATTGGGCTTAGCACTGCCAAAGGGCTGGCCTTCAACCGCAAATTGCCGGTGCTGCCCGTGCCCACGATGGCTGTTCTGGAAAGCGCTGCCCGCCGGACGGTAGATTCGGATATGGTTCTTTTAATCAAGTCTCACCGGGATCTGGCCTATTATGTCCTCAGCCGTGCCCATGAACCACTGCCGATTGATGAGATTACCATTGGGTATGAGACATTTTCCGAAATTAATAAACGATTCGGAAATAAATATCTCTATGTGTCGCCGTCTGAAATTTCGCCTGATGTGTTTCAGCCGCTGACCCGGTGTTATCCGGGAGGAGAGTATGCGGCATTACTTGCCTTTGATTTTTACGATCGGTTATTGCCGCTGAGTACACCCGGACTTGAACCAATGTATTTCAGTGAATTTGAGGTCAAAAAATGGAAACCGAACCAGACATTCGGATAAGACCGGCAAGCGAGCAGGATATCGAAAGGGTTATTGATATTGAGAAGCTTTCCTTTAATATACCCTGGACAATTGATTTTTTTAAACATGAGTTATATAATCCGGTTAGTTTTTTTTATATTATGGAAATTCAGAATAAGCTGGCTGCTTACGTGATATTCTGGATTTTTAAAGATGAATCTCACATTGCCAATGTTGCGGTTCATCCTGGATTTCGGAAAAGGGGCTATGGAGAGCGTTTAGTAAACTGGGTTTTTGATTTCTGTCGCCGGAAGGGAACGAAGATGATTACGCTGGAAGTCAATGAAATGAACACTGCCGCCCGGAATTTATATCGGAAGATGGGGTTTAAAATTGTCGGTAAAAGAGCACGATATTATGAGAATAAATATGACGCCCTGATACTGACAAGAGAGTTAAAATGAGGTCATTATGGTTGACTGGTTTAGACGGACAAAAAAGGGTCTGCTGAGTACGAAGAAAAAGGTAATACCTGATGGACTTTGGATAAAATGTCCGAATTGTTCTGAGTTTCTCTATAAACGGGAGCTGGAGCGCAATTTCTGGATTTGTACGCAATGCCAATATCATTTTCGCATATCCAGCAAAGAATATTTCAATATTCTTGTTGACGGTGAATACGATGAGTTTAATGCCCATATCAAATCCAACGATCCGCTGAAGTTCAAAGATTCGAAAAAATACACAGATCGCCTGAAGGAGGCCCGGGCAAAAACCGGATTAAATGATGCAGTTGTCACCGCAGAAGCGAATATTGGCGCTCACCGTGTCGTTTTATGTATCATGGATTTTAAATTTGTCGGCGGCAGTATGGGATCGGTAGTCGGAGAAAAGATTTCACGGGCGATAGACCGGGCCAGGGAAAAGCGATTGCCCCTTATTATTGTTTCCAGCTCCGGCGGCGCCCGGATGCAGGAAGGCGTATTGTCCCTGATGCAGATGGCAAAGACCAGCGCCAAGCTGGCCCAGTTTCATGAGGCGGGCGGTTTTTTCCTCTCGATTTTGACCGATCCTACGACCGGAGGAACAACTGCTAGTTTTGCCATGCTGGGGGATATAATAATTGCTGAGCCCCGCGCGTTAATCGGATTTGCCGGTCAGCGGGTGATTAAACAGACCATTGGCAAAGATTTGCCGGAGGGCTTTCAGCGGGCGGAATTTTTACTCGAGAAGGGGTTTGTGGATATGATTTCCGGTCGTTCGGAAATCAAAAAAACTGTGACCAAATTGCTGGATTTTTTTGATGAAAAAAACTGAAAAACCATTTATTCTTGCAACCAATGATGACGGCATTGCCGCCCCGGGAATTCATGCTCTGGTCACTGAATTACGGAAGCATGCGGAAGTGGCTGTCGTTGCACCGGACAGTGAAAAGAGCGCAGTGGGACATGCCATAACATTATCCGATCCGATCCGTGTGACGGACTTTAGCAAATCCGGACAATGGCAGGGATTTGCGGTTTCCGGAACACCTTCGGATTGTGTAAAAATTGCCGTCGGCGCCCTGCTGGACCGGCGTCCGGACATGGTCATCAGCGGAATAAATCTTGGTTCCAATGCCGGGATCAATGTCATTTATTCCGGGACGGTCTCCGCCGCGACCGAAGGAACGATTCTGGGAATTCCGTCGATCGCCGTTTCAGTAACAACGTACACAGAGCCGATTTTTCAACCGGCTGCCCGTTTTGCCGTCAAAATGATGGAAATTGTGCTTGCAAAAGGACTGCCGGAGCGGACGCTTCTGAATATCAATATTCCCAATCTGCCGGGAGAGAAGATTACCGGAGTCAGAATTACCCGTCAGGGCATGGCAAATTTTGCTGAAACCTTTGATAAGCGAGTGGACCCCCGTAACCGGGTTTATTACTGGATGGATGGTCAGAAAGAGGAAATTCAGGCAAGCGAAGATGTGGATGATGAAGCAGTCAAACGGGGATGTATATCCATTACCCCGATAAAATACGATTTAACCAATTATGACTTTATGGAAGACCTGCAACACTGGCTTCCGGAGATTAATGTATAATGGCTGTAAGCGGTAAAGTCTGGATAGTCGATTTCGGATCACAATATACGCAGCTGATTGCAAGGCGTGTCCGGGAACTGTCGGTTTATTCGGAGATGGTACTGCCGGATATTACGGCGAAGGATATTGAAGAAAATGACGTCGCAGCGCTGATATTATCCGGGGGTCCATCCAGTGTTTATGAGGATAAAGCTCCGAACCTTGATCCGAAAATCTTTGATTTGAATCTGCCCGTTTTGGGTATCTGCTACGGTTTACAACTCATGTCACGGCATTTTGGTGCGAGAGTACACTCCGATAATCGCCGTGAGTACGGGCGCAGCGCGATTCATATCAAAAAAGAGACGACTCTTCTGAGCGATATTTCCGATGGGACTATTGTCTGGATGAGCCACGGGGATCATGTGGATACGTTGCCGACGGATTTTGAGATTGTCGCTGCATCCGATAATAATGCTCCCGCCGCATTGGTGCATCGACAAAAGAAGCTGATGGGTCTGCAATTTCACCCGGAAGTTGTTCATACGGTTGAGGGTACGCGCTTCTTTGAGAATTTTCTCTTTAAGATTGCCGGACTGAAACGTGACTGGACCGCCGAACATTTTGTGGCGCAGGCGACCGCTCAAATCCGGGAAACCGTTGGCAGTGCAAAAGTTCTGATGGCGCTCAGCGGTGGGGTCGATTCCTCTGTGATGGGTGTTTTAATGTATCGGGCTATCGGCAAACAGTGTGTCCCGGTATTTATTAACAATGGGTTGCTACGGAAGAATGAGCAGTTTGAAGTGGTGCAAAAACTCCGTAAAATGGGATTGCCGATCCGGATGTATAACTGTTCCGCACAGTTTTTGGGAGCGCTGAAAGGGGTTAAAAATCCTGAGCGGAAGCGTAAAATTATTGGGTATCAATTTATCAAAGCCTTTGAAAGAATAGCGAAATCCTATCCCGATATTTCCTTTTTGGCCCAGGGTACCCTCTATCCAGACGTCATTGAAAGTCGCTCCGTCAACGGACCGTCACAGATAATTAAAAGCCATCACAATGTGGGCGGGCTGCCGAAGCGGATGAAACTGGATTTGATAGAACCCTTTAACAGTTTGTTTAAGGATGAGGTCCGGAATATCGGTCGGGAGCTGGGGATGCCGGAGGATATTCTGGAGCGTCACCCCTTTCCTGGCCCCGGTTTGGCGGTGAGAATCATTGGCGAGATAACTTCTTATCGTCTCGCCGTTCTGCGTAAGGCCGATGAAATTTTTATCGATGAATTGAAAAAATCCGGTGAATATTACCGGGTCTGGCAGGCCTTTGCGGTTCTGATTCCGGTTAAAACGGTCGGCGTTATGGGAGATCAGCGGACCTACGAGCATGTGATAGCCCTGCGATCGGTCAACAGCAGTGACGGAATGACGGCCGACTGGTCGCCAATCCCAAATGAGGTTTTGAGCAGAATCGCCAGTCGGATCGTTAACGAAGTCCGGGGAATCAACCGCGTTGTCTATGACATTACGTCGAAGCCGCCGGGTACTATTGAATGGGAGTAAAAGCAAACGATAATATTGAATGTCAATATGAAAAAATTTACGTGCCTTTGTTTCTTATTACTTGGACTGGTTAGTCCGATTCGATCACAATTTATTGATATGACGCCGGATTCGGTCGCTCAGGAGCCGGTTGATTCGCTGAAAATTAAATTTAATTTGGGAGTTCAGTATTATAACCAGGAGCGGTACTGGGACGCCCTGCATGTCTTTGAAGCCATTAATGGGGTTCAGGAGTCTCGGAATCACATGCTTACTGCCAGTGGTTTGATGCTGATGAAAACCTACTTGCGGCTCGGTGATCTTGACCCGGCTATTCAGCTGGGGCGGGAGTTTGTGCTTATTCATAAAGACTCCAAATACGTGGATGATGTCGAATATGCTCTGGGCGAGGCCTATCTGATCAAGGGACTCTACAGCGAATCGATTTATCATTATCTGAATGTAATGCGGCTGACGAATGTCGAACGGCTCCGGAAACTTAGTAAACAGACTCTGGAAACGATTATTGACCTTTTTGTTGATACAGAAAAATTGACGGAGATTATTGAAAATACCCATGAGGATTACCAAAAAATCTTCCTCACTCTCAAGCTGGCTGAGAAATATCATATAGACGGTAATACCCGCCAGGCAGAGAAAGTTCTTCGCGGTGTCCGCGGGATGATCAAGGGCTCCAATTTTAGTAGCGAGTATGTCCAGACTAGTGAGCGCTTGAAAAACCGGGTTCAGGAAAAAATTTATATCGGAGTGATTCTGCCGCTGACCGGACAGATGGCTCCGCTTGGAAACGGTATACTGAATGGGATTCGCTATGCCCTCAATCAGTATCGGGCGTATCACGATATTGATATTACCGCCATCGCCATGGATAATCACGGGGATGTCGTGGAGAGTATTAAGAAAGTCGAATATCTGTGCAATAATCCGAAAATCATGGCGATTGTCGGACCGGTGTCCAGTGAAAATACCATTGCCGTTGCGGCGGTCACGAACCAGCGGAAAATCCCGCAGATAACGCCAACCGCAACCAGCAGTGAGATAAGTACTTTGGGTCCCTACATTTTTCAGGCCAATGTTGATTTTGAGAACCTGGGACGATTTTTGGGAAAGTATTCCACTGAAGTTGCCAAGGTTCGCAGCGTTGCTTCGCTGTCACCGGCCGATGAGTTTGGTAAAGAGATGACCGACGCCTATTGCCGGTCGATTGATGAGGTCGGCGGTCGGATTGTGTCGCAGCAATGGTATCATGACCCTGAGAATCTGAAAATACAGTTAACCGGTATTCGTGAAGTGGGACTCGATATTATTCAAAAAAATTTGGAAGAAAAAATTGAGGCCGGAAAGCAGAAACTGGTGGAATATACCATGTCCGACAGCCTCTGGCTGACTGATAGTATTTATGTGGATATTTATGGTGATCAGTATCGTATTTTTACGACGGATTCGGTCTATATCACAGATTTGAATCATGCCCTGATTCTGACCGGAATAATGGATTCGGCGGAATTCAAAATTCCGAAACAGGATTCTCTTGAGTATCGTATCCATTCAATTGACGGTCTGCTTGTTCCAGCCTATGCCAGTGATTTGAAAATGCTTATTCCGCAACTTGAATATTATAATTTGAGTGCAAAAATCTTCGGTAGCGCTAACTGGAATGATGCCAAACTTCTGAAAAAACATCCTGTCATTGCACGACAACTGACATTTATATCCGATTACTATATTGATGAGGAGTCTCGTTTCTATAAGACTTTTAAGCGGGATTATACCCGTTTGATTGGTTCTCCGCCCGGCCGCTTTGATTTATACGGTTATGACACCATGCGAGCGTTATTAAGCGTTTTGGATGAAGGTGAGAGTTCCCGGGAAACGATTCGCAAGAAGCTGACCCAGATGCCTACCTATCGGGGAATATGTAAAAATATTTCCTTTCGGGGAAATCGTCCGCGGGTGAATTCCTGTGCGTTCATCATGAAAATGGAAAACAATATAGTTAAACCGGTCGCAGCTATTGAAAACGGCGATCTGACAACCTATACACCGCGCTGATTTTTATGTTTATCACCAGCCATGCAAACGGTCTGATTGTTTTTCAGTCATCACTGTTGAAAGACCAATCACCGCTGAAGCACGCATTCAGCAGCCGGAAGGGCGGTGTCAGTCCGGCGCCTTTCGAAAGCCTGAACCTTGGGCCTGATGTTGGCGATGATGCTGAAAATGTTCCGGAAAACCGCAGACGATTTTTACAGATATTGGATGCCGGAGTGGACCGGTTGGCGATGGGGGAACAGGTGCATGGGAATCATGTTGAAATTGTCAGTCAACCCGGTTTATATCCGGCGACAGACGGTTTAATAACAGCCCGACGGGGTATCGTTCTGGCCGTTAAAATAGCCGACTGTGTTCCGCTTCTCTTCTTCGATCCGGTTAAAACGGTTCTGGCTGTTGTCCATGCCGGTTGGCGCGGCGTCATTTACGGTATTATTCCCGCTGCAGTTCAGTCGATGATCGATGAATTTTTTGTCAGACCCGAAAATCTGCTCTGTGCGATTGGTCCGTCGATTCGTTCTTGCTGTTATGAGATTCAGCGGGACGTGGCCGATCGGTTCGATGACGACGCAATAATTCGGCGAGATGGAAAGCTCTTTCTGGATTTGATTCATGTTATCAAAAAACATCTGGAGCTTTTGGGATTGAAACCGGATAATGTTGATATCAGTGAATACTGTACCCATTGTCAGGGGGAACTGTTTTTCAGTTATCGCCGGGATGGAATTCATAGCGGTCGAATGATGTTGGCTGCCGGGTTGAAATAAAAATACGGAGGAATCCATGAGTTTAAAAGAACAGTTACAGAAAGATATGGTTGCGGCAATGAAGACCAAAGATCACGAACGTCTGAATGTGATTCGCCTGTTACGTGGGATGATTCGGAAAGCGGAGATTGATCAGAAAAAAGAATTTGACGACAAAGATGTTATCGGTATTCTGACAAATGCCGCCAAGCAGCGCCGGGATGCCATCAAGGCCTATCAGGAAGGCGGTCGCGGAGATCTCGTTGCCGAAGAAGAGGCCGAACTGGCCGTTATTCAGGAGTATTTACCGGAGGCTATGAGCATGGCCGAGTTGGAAAAACTTATCACCGATGTCATTGCCGAAACCGGTGCCTCAACACTGAAGGATATCGGTAAAGTTATGCCCAAGATCATGCAGCAGGCCAAAGGCCGGGCTGACGGTTCTCAAATACAGGCAATTGTCCGTTCAAAATTGTCATAGAGCCGAATCGGATGTATACGCTGTTTGACCTTGTCGCGTTGATCATTATTGGTGCATTGGGTTTTATCGGACTCCGCCGGGGACTGATTGAAGAGGCGCTGAAGTTTGTCGGAATAATCCTGGCATCTTCGTTGGCAGTGCGGTTTTACGGTTTGGGTGTCGCCCTGATTGCGGATATTTTTAATGTGTCGGAAGGCATTCGGACCGTGATCGGTTTCATCATTGTCTTTTTGATTGTCTATTTATCGGTACAGCTACTGTCTTCGATTCTGAAGCGAATTGTCAGCAGTCTGAATCTAGTCTGGCTGGATCGCCTGAGCGGTCTGGCCTTTGGTGCGGTGAAAGGCGTTTTGATCATGTCGATTGTTGTCTGGTGTTTCAGTATATTTTCCGGGACGCAAATCGTTAATAAACTTGAAGCCGGTTCGCCGGCGTATATTCTGCTGAGTCATTGTGAAACAAACCTGATTGGTATGTTCAAACTCGAGCAGCGGTCCGATTCACTGAAAGAGAGTATCCGGGGTATTTTCAGAATGGATGCGCCACTGCCTTCCGTGATTCCTGCCCTTCCCGATTCCCTCGGCCGCAAACTGGAGTATATTGATAAATTGCAGTCACGGCAGGTTAATCCGTGAAAAACGATATTGCCGAAATACTGGGTTTTGACCGGATTCTGGAACTGATTGCCGATAGCGCTATCTCGGAATCCGCCAAAGAGTGTATTCTGTCCGTTAAACCGTTCCCTTCAAAGGGCGATAGCCTGCGCCGGATGCAGCAGATTGCCACACTGCAATTGTTATGGGAAAAAGGCGAAAAATTGCCCTTGCGCTATTTCGAAGATATCCGCAGCGAATTATCACGTTGCCGGGTGGAGGGCAGTTACTTATTTGCCGGAACGTTGCTGGAGATATTGAAGATACTTCAGCAGGGGATCGAACTTACTACGTTTTATAAAAAACATCGTGACAATCTGAGTGTTCTGGAAGATCTGTTTCTCTCCTTGAAACCGATGAATCCGGAAATTGCTCTTCTGAGTCGGATTGTTGACGAAGATACCCGAATAAAAGACAGCGCCAGCCGGGATTTGGCGCGAATTCGTCGCCAGATTCAGCAGACGACTTCCCGTCTGCGCCGGGAAATTGACCGGGTAATGAATAAAGCCCGTCAGGAAAATTGGCTGCATGAGGAAAATCCGACTATCCGGGACGGTCGTTTTGTATTGCCCTTGCGAAGTGAGGCCAAACGTAAAATCAAAGGCATTATTCACGGTCAATCGGCAACCGGAGCGACCTCTTATGTTGAACCTCTGGTCATTGTCGAAATCAATAATACGCTTAAGGAACTCGAAATTGCCGAGCAGGATGAAATCGAACGAATTCTTATCCGTGTGACCGACACGCTCCGTCCCCTGTTTTCTGATATTCGTCAAACGATTCAGGTTCTGTCTGATCTGGATTTTCTGAATGCCGGAGCCGCTTTCTCGAGGCGATTCAGATGTACCATTCCCCGGATAACAGACCGTGGCCGGGTGGAATTAATTAACGCCCGCCATCCCTTGCTCACCCTTGTCAAGGAGGTGGTGCCGCTGAATGTCTCCATTAAGGACAATATTCGTTGTGTCATTATTACCGGTCCGAATGCCGGCGGTAAAACCGTGGCGATGAAAACAGTTGGTCTGCTGAGTATGATGGTCAAATGCGGATTGCCAATCCCGGCGGAGTCCGGCAGTGAACTGCCCTTTTTCGATCAAATTCTGATTGATATCGGTGACAGACAATCCATTGAAGATGATCTGTCAACCTTTACGTCGCATGTCTTAAATCTGAAATATATTCTGGACAAGGCAACCCCGGATTCGCTGATCCTGATCGACGAACTGGGCACCGGTACCGATCCGCTGGAAGGTTCGGCGCTCGGTCGGGCTGTTCTGGAGGAGCTGGTCAATCGGGAAAGTTTTACCGTTATAACAACGCATCACAGCGGTCTGAAAGCCTTTGCCGATCAGCATCCCCGGGTAACCAATGCGGCCATGGAGTTCGATTCGAATAAACTTCAGGCCACTTACCGTTTTCAGCTGGGATTGCCCGGCAGCAGTTATGCACTGGAAATCTCCAGGCGGATGGGGCTAACCAAGGAGGTTATTGACCGGGCCCGTGAATTAATGGGCGCCGATCAGGTAAAACTTGAGCATCTGTTGATTGAAGTGGATACATTGAAATCCAAAATCGAAAAAGAAAACCAATCGGTGGAAAGAAATAAAAAAACTCTCGATAAACTGATTACTGAATATGAAGCGAAACTGACGTCCATTCGTGAAAAGCACGAATCCATGGATGCAAAGATTGCCGAGGAGTTGGAGCGGCTGGTCAATGAATCCCGGTCGAAAATCGAGCATGCGGTGAAAGACATCCGTGAAAGAGAGGCCTCCCGGGAAACAATCATCCGGGCTCAAAAAACTCTCAATTCAATCAAGCAATCGGCTCAAAAGAAGAAAAAGCGGCGACCGTCGAAGGAAAAATCGTTAACCGAAGAGATAAAAAAAGGTGATACGGTCAATGTCGACGGAATAAGCGGTATTGGATATGTGCGGGATGTTCAGAATGAAAAACGCAGGGCGGCGGTTGACGTGAATGGTAAGAGAATCTGGGTGTCCTTTGAATCGCTGCATAAGGTTCATGTAAAAGCTGCTAAGGATTCGATCCATTCGTCTGTTTCCGCGGAACCGGAACGCCTGATGTCCTTCCGTTTGGATTTGCGGGGGCGGCGATTTGATGAAGCCAGGGATGAACTTGAGCGTTTTCTTGATCGGGCGTTGCTGGCGGGTTTGAATCAGGTACAAATCATTCACGGCAAAGGCACCGGCGCTCTTCAAAAGATGACTCAGGAAGTATTGAAAAACACCCGGGGTGTACGTAAGTTTTACTACGAAAATTTCGATAAAGGGGGAACGGGTGTCACCATTGCGGAATTATCATAAAAGGGAGTGAATTTTTGGCAAGAATTCCGGCGGGTATCGTTGAACAGATCAAACAGCGTGCGGATATTCTGGATGTTGTTTCCGATGTCGTTCAGTTGAAGCAGAGGGGGCGGAATTATTTTGGACTCTGTCCGTTTCATGACGAAAAAACGCCTTCCTTCAGCGTTAATCCGGCAAAGGGAATTTTTCATTGCTTCGGCTGTGGCAAGGGCGGCAATGCCGTAACCTTTATCATGGAGTATGAAAATATTGAATATGTTGAAGCACTCAGGCGGCTGGCTGACCGGTACGGTATAAGAATTGAATGGGAAAAAAGTGATGACGATTTTCAGAAAGGTGAAACAGCGTTACTTTATGAAATCCACGAAATTGCCCGGGATTATTTTGTCACTCAACTGAATTCCGAAAAGGGGCAAAAAGCCCGAGATTATCTGCTCTCACGAGGATTCGATCAGTCAGTCTTGGGACATTTTTCAGTGGGGTTTGCACCGGATCAATGGGACGGTTTAATCAAGGTGTTTGATCCTAAAAAATTCACTCCGAAGATTCTGGAGAAATCCGGTCTGTTTATTCGAAAAGACGGGCGCTTTCTGGATCGCTTTCGCAATCGGATCATGTTTCCGATTTGTAATGTATCCGGGCGGATTGTGGCTTTTGGCGGCCGTACAATGGATGAGAAGGAGCCCGCGAAATATTTGAATTCGCCGGAGACCCCCATCTATTTTAAAAGCGGAACATTGTACGGTTTGGAGCATTCCAAGACCGCCATTCAGAAGGAAAAAGAGGCGGTTATTGTCGAAGGATATACCGATTTTATACGATTTTATGACGCCGGAATCAGGAATGTCGTCGCCGGCTCCGGGACGGCGTTGAATTTTCATCATGCCCGGCTCCTGAAGCGCTTCGCTACCAGAACAGTCCTGTGCTACGATGGGGACAACGCCGGTCAGAAAGCCGCCGAAAGGGCGGGATTTATGCTGATTAAAGAGGGTTTTGATGTGCAGGTTATCCGTCTGCCGGAGCAGGATGATCCGGATTCATTCCTACAAAAGAATGGGGCGGAGGCATTTAAAACACTGAAGGCGGAAAGCCCGATGTTTATCAATTATTACATTGATAGAAATCGGGAAGAACTGAAAACGAGCGCATCGAAAGCCCGGTTTGTGGAGGATTTGGTTCGGGAAATCAGCGAAGTGAACAATCCAGTGGTTCGTGATTTTATTGTCAAAGAAGTTGCCGATCAGCTGCAGCTGAAAGAGGAGCGTATTCAATCTCAGATTCGGAATCTTTACCGGCGAAAACGCAGTGGAACCGATGAAAATAGACAGGATTCCGTACCGACGCTTCAGATATCCACCGTTACCGAAAAAGCCGAATTCGAATTACTGAAGTTGCTGATTTCAGGTCCGGACGATGCGGTTGAATTTATACTAAATAATATTCCCCGGAAATCCTTTCAACATCCGGTTCTGTCAACCATTGCAAAGGAACTATACAAATCCCTGAAAAAGGACCGGAACCTGTCGGAGGCGGATTTATATGATCGTGAATGGAATGAGAAGGAGAGACTGTATTTATCCCGCCTGATCGTAGAATCCGAATCGGTACAGAAGGACATTGATTCGGAAGGAATCATGAAACTGATAATCGATTGCATGACGGTGATAATGACAGATCAACTGGAAAA
>QNCV01000018.1 GCA_003645845.1 Fidelibacterota bacterium
AGGTTTAGATAATTGGACAAACCGATAAACCGGGCACGGCTCATATCACCTAAAGAATAAATATCGAAATCCGTAAAACTCATTACCAGCGCTGCCAGTACAGGCAGGAAGAAAAAAACGAAAATCGCTGTCATCGCAGGAGCCAAAAAGAGATAGGCCGAATGGGAATAGTTTGTCCGAAATCTCATGGCTTTTCCTTCCCAAGCAGCCAGCGTCTTTTCTCTAATAATCGATCAACTTCGGTATTTAGGTGTCTCCCCACTTCTTCCGGTGTCATCTCAGCATAGGCCATGATTTCCACATATTGCTGAATCTTCAGCGCAACCTGTTCCCATTCCGGGATACGGGGCGTCGGTTTCACCCGTTGAAGTTGTTGATAAAAAACTTCGGTTTTATCATTTTGGTGTAAATTTGCCAAATTCCAGGCCTTGATATTCGCCGGCAGATCACCGCTCAGTTTGTAAAATTGAGCCTGAACTGCCGGCCTCGAAAGAAATTCCACCAGTTTCCAGGCGGCGGTTTTATTCCGAGATTTTCGAAACATGACAATACTCGAACCTCCGGCTGTGGAAACGCCCGGATATTCATCATTAAATGACGGCATCGGCGCCACCATCCATTTCTCCTGCATAGAATCCGGCAGACGCCTATCAAATTCACCCAAGTTCCACGGTCCGCTGATATAAATTGAAAAATAATTATCAGCGAAACTTTGATACAGGTTCGAAATGGTATTCATCCCCAGCGGACAAAGTTGATGTTTATATAGCTTAGAAAAAAAACGTAAAGCGTTCTGAAATTCCGGGGTGTCGAAATTACCGTATGTATTATTGTCCTTTAACAATGTCGAGCCGCTTTGCATAGCCATGGCAACAATTTCATGCCAGCCGTTTAACGGCAGGTAAAAGGCATATTTCGTTTTACCGTCCATCTGAATTTTTCTTGCCAGATCGAATAAATCGTTCCAAGTTTTCGGAGCTGACGAATAACCATATTCTTCAAATATATCCTTACGAAAAAATAATAAACGGGTATCGACATACCACGGAATTCCAAACAGTGTCTCATCGATAATATTTGTTTGCCAGATTCCAGGAAAATAATCCGTTTCATTTAATTCTGATGTATTTTCCAAATAATTATCAAAAGACTCAAGGGCATTCAAAATCACAAATTCCGGTATCCAGGTATTACCCAGTTGGCAGAGGTCCGGCGTTGATCCTCCGGCATACGCTGTCAGTAATTTTTCATGGGCCGCCGACCAAGGAATCGCCTGAACGTTGACCTGCAGTCCGGGATTTTCCCGCTCAAATTCGGCCACCAGCGTACACAGATGCTGGGCTTCGACCCCCATAGCCCAGAATTCAATCAACTTGTCCTGTTTTTTATCGGAAGCACAACCATTTAGCAGAACGGCAAACACCGGCAGCATTAATAAATAACCGCCGGCGTTTTTTATTTTATTGAGAAGAACGTTAAAATTCACCAGTTTCTGTTTACTTTGATAAGAGCATTTTTCCGAAAAGCGAGTCTGAATCATGTTCCAATTTATATAAATATATTCCACTGGAAAGTGTTTTTTTATTGATACTTGCGGCTTTCCAGAAAATCTGCTGATATCCGGAATTACTATAATTCTGCTTTACCCGATCCACCAACTGCCCACGGATATTGTAAATCGATAATATCACAAGTCCCGGTTTATCGAGACTGAATTGAATCGTCGTGCTTGGATTAAAGGGATTCGGATAATTGCCAAGAAGCGCAAACTCGCTGGCAACTTCAGCCGCCTGTGGTTCGATTGCTGTCGTCGAATCGGGCACAAAGCCAATCGCATCCAGCATGGGAGCGATCTCGGGATTCGCCATAAAATTATTCCAGATCAAATTGCTGCGATAATTCTCTATCATACAGATAATCGGCGCCTGATCGATGGCAAGATATGTTCCGGCGACCCAATCCTCAGTTTGGTTAAATGCATCCTTAAAACCAAGTGGACCAACTAAGTCTTCACCCAGCGTCCGGTAAAAATATTTCAACGCTTTCATCGATTCTTCCGGAGTATATGGGAATGCTGACAATGCGGCCGTTGGCGCAATAGTACCATTATCCCGGTCGATTGTCGGTTCATGTGCCAGGTAGCCCACCAGCGGATCGTCGCTGGCTGTCAGTCCCCAGCATTCCTCGCTGTATCCAACATAATTACCCGGATTATCAATGCACCAGGCCTGGTTAATCAATGAAATATTACGGTTGTTGATATAATAATTGGTATGGCCATCCTTTTTTCCGCGCGGATCAAATCCTAAAAAGGAATAGTGGGTAAAAAACAACGGACCGCCTCTATCCCAACCAACATCCTGGGTAATTCCATAAAATGTCCCGCCATTATCATAATGCGATTGCGATGCCCAGCCGGACTCCCAAAGACTGGCAGGAACACTATGTGTCGGCGATGCTATTGCCAGAAGATAAACAATCATACATTCATTGAAACCATAAATCGGCATATTCATTTCCCAGCCGTAATTTTCCGACCAGTGCCAGTAAAGCGACGGACCATCGGTATATCGCCGATACCAGTCCCATTCAATGCTTTCCCAGAGTTCCGTAGCCAATGAACGAATCCGGCTCTCCGTATCGTTTTCCTGGTTAAAATACTGTCGAATAGTCAATAATCCCTCGGCAACATAAGCCGTTTCGACAAGGTCGCCGCCATCATCTTTTCTACTAAATGGAATCGTAGTTCCTGTACTACCATTCATCCAATGTGACCAGGCACCATGATAACGATCGGCATTTTTCAAAAAGTTTAACATTTTCAAAATATGTTCCGCACCTTCTTCCCGGGTAACAAATCCGCGTTCAATGCCAACCGGAATCGCCATCATTCCCATTCCGGAACCACCGGATGTTACTGTCTCGGAATTATCGGGATAGCGCTCTCTTGCCATGCCGGAAACCGGATGGGCGTAATCCCAGAAATAGCGGAAGGTCATCTCCTGAACCATATCTAAAAGACCTTCGTCATCCATCTTGGCAGTTGTTGCAAACGCCTGATCAGATAAATCCGATTCATTATAACTATCGTCATAGGCGCTGACTTTGTAATAGTAACTCCGCCCAATCAATCCTTGGAAATCGGTATAAACCGGCAAATTTTCGGTTACGGCGCCAATTTTTCTAAATGAGCCACCCGGTGAAGCCCTATAGACATTATAACCAGAAACATCTTCGTCATCAATTAAGTCCCAGGTCACAACCACATGTTTTTCATATCCTTTTGCAGTAACATTAGTGGGAACAGACGGAGCTGTAGTGTCCGAGATTTGCGGCGCTGTCATGCGAATTTCATCAATATACATCAGGTGCGCTTTTCCATCAGCCGCATCCTGACCATAGAAAATAGTCTTAATAGTCGACAAATCAGTGCTTCCGGAATTATCCTTAAACGGTTGCAATGGCATTTTCACATTGTACCAGACACTATCGGGAATATCGCCGATATAATCGGACATACTGATTTTATCGGTTTTCGAATTCGATAAATCTTCAAGATATAATAACGGCAAATTCGCAGAAGCAATTACTGTGTCCGTCCATACCCAGAAGGAAAGCGTGTCCTTGGTGTTTATATCATGTCCCGGCCAACCAATCTCCGCAACTGCCATGCCCCAATCGCCGCCACTGTTGGACGTCCAGCCGAGCACCAGGCTGTTTTCTCCCTGGAAATAACGTTCGGTACTGACAGCGAACTTTTCACCGACCCGATTTAACAAACTCGGTGAATTCACATATCCCCAGCTGGGATCATAGGAATCCCCGGAAGGGCTGTCGTCAAAAAATATAAAATCATCTGCCAGTAATGAAGCTGATAAAAAGCATAATATCAAAAATATTAATGTTTGTTTTTTCACTACTATTCCTTTCTTTAACTTTGATCAAATCGCAATGGATTGAATTCGTTCTTCGCGAAAATATACCAGGCTATTGTCGATATAAAACCGCTGTCAAAATTCACCCATTCGTAGCCGCCTGAATGATTAACCGTGTACGGCAAAGCATGGACAATTTGATTTTTATACCGTTTCTCAAAGATTAATTTGTCCAATTGATTCGCGTAAAAATATCCTCTATATTTACCACCGCAACTGATAAACGCACAGGCCATCTGGCCAATGCCATCTATCCAGAAATTTTCAATATCGTAATCCGGCCTATGGAAAAATCCAACTACCGGTTTACCATTTATTTCAATAGTTTTTCGAAAGCGCAGATCGTATTCTGGAATATCCAGATAAGCAGAATAATCACGACCAAACGCCAGCACACGCCATGAATAAAGATCGATAAAAAGGTTCGGATTTTCATCCAACTTATGATCCAGCCACGTTTTTATTTTTCCGGCAAGTTTTGTTTCACCGCAAAGTCTGAATGCCGCATAACAATCAATATTTCCTTCCGGGTGACCGCTCCTGTAATGTAACTGTTGATCGCCATTGCGCCAGCCGTGCTGAATGTAGCCGCCGAACTCAGCGGGTTTGTAATATGATTTAAGCAAATTTTTTAATCGTGTTGTGATAACTGCATACTTATCAGAATTATAGGTGTATTCATAATACTTGTACGCCACCAGCAGCCAGGCCATATCGCCCATCCAGCGATCTGCAACCCGCAACTCATCCCGCCGTGTTTTCATATTGACCATCTGGTAAAATCCGCGGGCTTCGCCGTCCACATAAAAATTCTGCAAACGGATATCCCGGTTATTTTTATCCGTTGCATTCTTGAAAAAATCAAGAATCCGCTCCGCACGTTCCTTTTCCCCTTTCAGAATAAAGGCCATCGCAACGAGGGCATTATTAAACGTATGGGCTTCGTCATTTTCCATGGATGGCAACAGGTCATGCCGTGCGGATGAACTGTCCTGGAGTACTTGCAGGTATTTCAGAATAAGCGGATCTTCCGGAACCATCACCGAATCCCGCCGCTTGACCATTCCAAAACCTGCAAGTTCTCTGTGTGAATCCAGGCGAGGTCCACCAGGTTCAAAACTCGGATCATCATCGGGATTTGCCAGACCAAAATTTCTGAAGCAAACCCACCCGGAATCCCGCCCGGAAATTGCCAGCGCCAACTGTCCAAAACCGTCAAATTTCTGATCGCCGCCCCACCAGTAATCAAGATTCTCAATACTGAATACAAGCCGGTTCCAATTTTTGGAATAATTGGACAGCGCGACTTTTTTCCCAAATACGGAACCGTCTTTATCGATGAATTTTATTTCCAGGTCAGATTCACTGATCTCCGTCTTAATTGTAAGGGTAATCGGAATATTGGGATCAAAATACTCCGGTAGTTTTCTTTCTACGCTGATCCAGCCATAGCCGGGTTTTAACGCAAAAGACGACAAATCATAATGCACACAAAAACCAGCCAATTGGTCTACCGATTTTATCGTCACAAAACAGCCAATTTCATTTGATGTCGTCCACGTATCGGTATTATTCCATGAAGATTTATCTCCACTACATGCTAAAAACATCATGCAGAATAAAGATAACGTCCATGCGAATTTGAACTTCATTAAATTAAAACATCCTGTTTTCATTAAGCAGATTTTTCACACGTTCAAAACCCGGAATCTGTTCAAAACGACGGCTAATACTACTGTCATTCAAATAATTATCCAGACTGATCAAAATCATAGCCTGGTCCAGCGCTAGATATATTTCACCAACATCGCCACTGACCGGATCAAACGCATCATAAAATCCATATTCGCCGTAAACCGGATATTTTGATAACATCTTTTTCAGATTCTTAAAAACCGCTTCCGGATCACAGGCCACCGTCAGGATCGATGCGTGGGGGGATATAATTCCGGGCTTGTATCCACCTTTTTTTCCACCGATTTCAGGCACACCAAATTCTCCATACCTGCTATCCGGTAACGATGATGGTGACATTCCCCAAACCGGGTAATTCATTCGATTCAGAGCATAGTCAATATGGATCTTCGCCGCCAGGCAATCATTTTTTCCAATACCATTGGGTGAGAGCCGCAACTCATTTACAAAAAGTGTCGGCATGAAAAATTCAAACAGCGCACCACCCCAGGAAGGCACAATCTTTTTCCCATTGTATTCATAATAACCGTCAAAATACCGAATTCCTTGTACGGTTTTCCAGTCACCCTGCGGCAATTGTTCCTGGTCATATTCAAGAGGCAGTGTTTGTTCCTGATAATACCAAAATTCCGGTTGAATCGCTCCTGTAATTATTCCGTAATATAGACAGATACGACTTTCGGAGCAGAGCATCCCATAATGGTATGGTGAAAATTCTTCATTTTCAGTGTCAAATCCCAAATAAAAATGATGACAAGATTCATCATACAGCCAGCCAAAATCCACTTGTTCAGTCATTTGATCACATTGTTTTGATAATTCGGGAAATGCTACCGATACAATTTTCAATGCGCTGTAAAACCAGGCCGCGTCCACTGACGAAATATATTCTCGCGCACAATGCAACGTGGACAAATCATACCAGTTGTATAAAAAACCGTTATAATATGTTGAAAACATCTGAACAATAGTTAAAATATGGCGAATTTTACTTTCGGCCTCCGATGAATCAATAAAACCAAAATCCATCGCTGATATGATCGCCATCATCTGCAAACCAATATTCGTAACCGATGTATATCCGGCAACACTTTCCGGATTTAGGACAATTTTATCTGTTATTAAACCATTTTTACTATCCACGGCCTTGTCAAAGAATTTCCATGTATCTTTTGCAATATCACAGAAGCAAGAATCCACATTGCTGGTATCCGGTAAATAATATCCAGTCTTCGGAAATCCCACCAGATTCTCTTTGGAATAATCTTTATTTCCCCTTGCAATGCTCTGATTAAAAATCACAAAACCGGATATTATCAGGAAAAGAATCTTATTATAATCTGACAATCTGGACATAATTGCAGTTATTTGATCAAAGAGTTACTTCAACCAGGCAGGTTTTTTGCTTACTGATCGGAATTACATTTCCTTTTATTTCCCGCCCCTTGACAAGTATTTTCTTTACACTTAAAGCTTTTCCGGAAACATTCTTAAATTGAATATTATATTCCGTCCCCCGAAACAGCCTTTTTACAGAATAAGTTTTCCAAGTAAGTGGAACATGCGGATCAACAACCAATCCATCCTGGCTGGCACGCACTCCAATAATCCAGTCCATCGTGCATTTCTGCAACCAGGCCGCCGAACCGGTATACCATGTCCAGCCACCGCGGCCATAATAGGGCGAATCCGGTCCGTCGATATTTCCCGGTGTCACATAGGGTTCACCTTTATAGCGATCCGGTTTCAGGCCATTCAAAATCGGATTAACACCTTTAAATACTTGAAAAGCCAGATTATTCTGACCAATCTTTGCAAATGCCCAGATCGCCCAGGTGGCCGCATGGGTATAGACGCCGCCATTTTCCCTGGCGCCGGCCGCATAGCGGGACAGATAACCGATAAATTCATCGGCTTCACTATAGCTGGGACAGAGCAGCAGTGGTCCGTTATTTTTCATGAGGTGTTTTGCTACCGAATCCATCGACTTTCGCTGAAATTCCGGCGGCGCACTATCGGCAATAACGCTCCAGGTCTGGGCATTCAGAAAAATCTTTCCCTCTTTATTCTTACTGCTGCCTATAATCTCACCATTATCTTTCGTAGCCCGGATAAACCATTCTCCATCCCAGGCAACTTCCAGTAATTTTTTCCGAAGCTGCTTAGCCTTTACATCATATTTCTCAGCAATTTTTATATTGCCGAAATTCCGTTGCAGATCAGCAAATCGCACAAGTATGAAGTTCAGAAAGTGGATAATCCAGAAAGATTCGCCTTTCATGTCAATACCGGTCGCACTGAGCCCATCATTCCAGTCGCCACTGCCAATTAGTGGGATTCCACGTTCACTCATTCGTCCCAAGGCATATTCAATTGCCCGAGTGCAATGTTCCATCAGTGGTGCCGGTTCATCCTGATCATAATATTTGATCGATTCATTCAAAAATTCATAATCGGCGGTTTCCTCCAAGTAGTTTAGTGTTATAAAAGGCAGCCACAGAAAATCATCGGAAAAGTTCGAATTCAGACCGTCATCGGTAATTGGATGCCACCAATGTAAGACATGACCATCTTTGAACTGGTGCTCTGCGTGCAATCGAATGTGTTTGGCTGTGAGTTGCGGATCTATCTGTAGAAAGATCTGGCTATCCTGGAGTTGGTCCCGGAATCCATACGCACCACTCTGTTGATAATATGCAGTCCGCGCCCACAATCGCCCGCTAATCGCCTGGTAACGCAGCCACTTATTTGTCAGTAAATTCAGCGAATCATCGGGAGTCTTAACTTCAGTTTTACCAAATGTATCCAACCAGAAATTATGAACCGTATCCAGAGCCTCATCTATCGCCTGTGAACTAAAAAGATCAGCGCGAAATCTATCGATCTCTTCAGTATTTATAGCTAATCCCAATAAATAATCCACTCTGATTTCTTCACCCGGATCAACTGACAACAAAACCGATGTTCCGGCAATAGCGTCGTAAAAACTGCCCTGTTGCTGTCTCATACCACCTTTTTCAACAACCGCCGGTTTTTGCAGATTGCCAAATTGACCGATAAACGTGTCTTTATCGAATTCGAAATTTGAAAATGGTTTATTACATGTCAAAAAACCGATATAGGGATAGGGTTTGTTCCAATATCCCCGACCAGGCACGTTGATATCCCATAGACGCTTAGTCGCCAAAGCTGAGTTTCGCTCCTTATCAAATTTTGTTTCGATAAATGTTTTATGGAACTCCCGATGATGATCGGCGCTGGAACCCAGGCACCATTCCAGGTATGTTATCAATTCAATCCGGCGTTTTTTCCCGGAACGATTCTCAACTTTAATATCCCAAATTTCCAACGACTGATCCGTTGGTACGAAAATCGTCAATATCGAATGAATACCCTTATATTCTGCCGTAAACCGGGTATAACCGAAACCGTGAGCACACTGATATTTATCCAGTTCGGTCCGGGCCGGTAACCAGGTGGGACTCCAGATTTCACCACTGTCTAAATCTTTAAAATAGAGATACTTGCCCCAATTATCCTGCACCAAATCCTGATGCCAGCGGTTCAGGCGGTTATATTCCGAGTGATCCAACCAGCTGAATCCGCCACCGGCCTGTGAAATGGTCAAACCGTAACGACCATTGGAAATCACATTAACCCAGGGGCGCGGAGTATGTGGTGTTTTTATAATATATTCGTTGCCATTCTCGGAAAAACGACCATATTTTGTTTCAAACAAATTCATTTCTTTATCCTAATCCTCATTAAAAATCTATCCCGATATCAATTCGCTGCACATCAGGAAGCCGGCCAAAATCAGCGTAGGCATAATTGACCGTCAGTAAAGAATTCAGGAGTTTATACCGCAGTCCTCCCCCCACCGTTAAGCCCTGTTCACTATTCTCCTGAAAAAGCGCCTGATAGCCTGTACGTACAAATAGCACCTGATTCAAATTCCATTCAGCACCAAGATTGATCTGCTCACTGTTATCATTGGGGTGAATGGCATCGAATTCTGCCACAATATCACCAACCGGAAATTCCGGCCAATATACCGCCAATCCAATTCTGAACAATAAAGGTAAATCCCATTTATCGGTTTCATAATATGCTGGAATGTATTCGTTGTCTCCGGTTTCACTGGTATTTTGATCATAATAAATCCGCAGGTCTTTACCGGTAAATTGCATTTTGTTGCCAAAATTTGATACCGAGGTACCAATTATCAGCCGACCGTTATCCGCACAATATTGGCTGCCAAAATCAAAAGCAATACTGGTAGCATTACAGTGCCAGATGCTTTCACGAATATATTTAGCATTGAAACCAATACTGAAAAAATTGGTCAGTTTTCTGGCATATGAAACTCCCATAGCCAGGTTACCGACAGTAAATTGTTCACCCGTTCCCTCCGGTAATTCCACTGTCCGAACATCCATCATTCCCATGGACAGTGAATTAAAATAAAATCCAAAAGAGCCAAGTGTTCCCATAGGCAGAACAACACCGGTAAATGTCAATTTCGTATCAAGAAGCCAATCTGTATAGGAAGCAAAAGCCATACGCTTATTGAAACCGGCAATTACCGACGGATTCCAATAGACCGCTGTTGCATCATTGACAGAAGCCACAACAGCCCCGCCCATACCGATACTGCGCGCACCAATCCCGATTTTCAGGAACTGTCCCATCGTCGTTCCAACTTTGGTAACTTTACCGGCGCAGGGCAAGGCTATCAACAGAACAAGAATTATTACATAAAGCAACTGGCTTTTATCAAACAATTTCATCATCACTTTTAGTCCTATTTAATCACTGCGAATTTCCCGGTATATTTACCGGAGCCTCCGGCATCCACATGGTAGTAATAAACTCCCGCCGCCAAATCCAAACCATCTCTCGTGGTCAGATTCCAGGGTTCACTTCCATCATCAGCAGAATTTTCATGGTGAATTGTCTTGACGTGATCACCGCTCATTGTATAAATCCGGATCGTACAGGAACTGGGTAAATGAATGAAATAGATCAGGCGATCACCGCGACCAGACGCCAAAGTACGACTTGGTTCCCATGCCGCCGCAGCAACATAGGGATTGGGAACCACGGCTATTTTGTTGATATTCCTTTTTGCTAACTCCCAATCATCTTTTGCGGCAAAAGTTTTAAACTTAAATGTGTCACCACTCCGGAATGGCAGGTCAATTGCCAGTACGGCTGTATCACCAACTCCCGGTTGGATCGCCTCTTCATCCTCCGGCGCAACGAAAGTGATTTTCCAGGTTTCTCTTGTATAACGACCGTCCTTGAAATGCAGCTGAATATAATCACCAGCCGACAAAAGACTGTCTTTCTGACCGTCGGGCTCCCAGAGATATGCCCGGACTTTTTTATTATTAATTACATCCCAGACCCGAAAATTGGTCTCATGCTTAAATGTTGATTTCAGAAAGGAACTATCGGCAACACCGAATCGGATTTCATAGCGGGTTGGAAAGTTCTCAACCCGTTTATCCAACTTATCATTCCAGTAGCTATTTAATGTAGCATAATACACGAGATTTGATTTGGAGCCATCTTTCCAGACTGAAAACGTATCATTGTATGCCACCGCATCATTTTTAACCTGTATCCGCATCCCGTTAAACATTGGATTGGTATCTTCATTGTTGAGAGCGGTTGAATTCTCAAAAATCGGTACGGTATCATTACCGGTTGTTAATTCGTATAACGAGTACATAATCGTATCCTGCCGCGTCGTATCGTCAAAACAGATCAGGTACTCACTGTCGGTAACCAGTCCGGGATCAATCATGTTAAGTGTAATATCTCCGCTGCCCCAGCCCCTTACTTTAACAATTCCATCGGCGGTGGTTGGCTCTGTATACCCGGCGGCCGGTGCATTGGGAATCACGACAGCCGTGTTGTCGTCAGTGGTCACATCTCCGTAAATATCTTTGAAAATCGTCTTGGTACATTCCGACGGTAAAATGTATTTCTCCGCCCACCCCTGGTCATAAGAGACTACCGCATAATAATAGGTTTTCCCATTGATGACATCATTATCAACATATGAGTGTTTCAAACCATTATCAGAACCCAGATAATATTTTATTCCATCGACATCGATGTCAAAGAAATCCTTGACACTATCTACCAGATCAAAATGGGCAATCGGTTCATAAAAAGTCACTTCACCATAACCGTTTGTCAAAATATAAGCATCATTGAACGCCTCGTCACTGGAACGATAAACCCGATAACCTTCAAAATCATAACCGCCGTTTTCAGGATTGGCAAATTCATCATAGGAACTTTCCGCCGCATCATCCCAATATAACGTCACTTTGCCGTCGCCAGGAACTGCCGTTAGCTTTGGTTTGATCGGCGGACGGGCAAAATTGTAATTGGCATTGTAAATATCCTGAACAACTTCTTTATTGCGTTTTAAATCCGCAAGATTCTCACCAAAAAGCAAAGCCATTGAAAATCGCTCCGAATGATCCGGCGGCATAATAAACGGGCCGGAACCGAAGAGAAACGCAATATTACTATTCTGATGACCACTGTCGAAATGATAATTTGCGATCCGTTCCCAGATGACATCATCGTACTGAAATTCAACTCCCTGTCCAATATAAAATGAATCAAACGCTGTGAGTCCAATCTGGTCTGACTCATCTTTATCAGTACTGTCAAAATTAGGTTCACCTGTCGTTGGAACACCATCCTTCTCACCGATATCGCCGGTTCCTGCGACACCGTCAGCACCGACATCATCCATGTCAGGATCCCAATCACCATCATTATCTACACCGTCATCGCGACTTTCATCAATGAGATAATTATCAAACCCTGTCCCATTAACCCAATCCCGATATTTCAAACCGGTATGGACTGTTTCATTTTCATCAATTATACCATCAAGATCATCATCAATTCCGTTGAATAATTTTTCACTTACTGTGGAATTGCGGACAAAGTGCATTTCATTTCCATTGCCATCCAATAAATACAGAGTATCGCCGGAAAAATGGTAAAAATTGCCCTCCCCGCCGGTATCAAATGATACAATTTTCCGTCCCCAGTTATTTTCAGGGGCAAGATTACTATAATCAATGATAACAATGTCTCCGGTCAACACTCGTGGCTGAAAATCACCGGAAGTGAACGTTTCTCCACTCCCTTCACTCCCATCGCCATCATTATCTATTCCATCAAATGGATTACCGGGGCTTTCCAAAAATGCATATCCGCAATAGCCGGTTTCCCAATTGCCATCGCCCAAACCATTCGAGTCCCACGTATAGGCAAGATCATAATTCAAATCATAATAAGCATTATCGTCATTGGAATCGTTTTGACCACCCACACCTGCGTCGGCATACATCCCAAAAACAGTCTTATTATAGTGAGTCGTACTAATATTTGTTATATCATAATGCCAAAAAATAATATCTTCGGCTAACACGTTTGACCATTGAAATCCCCGAACCGCCATTCGCATTCCAATACCACCCCGCAGACTGTCATTTTTATCACAATAAAATAACCCGTCAAAATCACGTCCATGATCCTGGTAATCATCCGCTACAAAGTAACTTTCCTGATCGGCATTGGCACGCTGACCAAAATAACCGTTCCAGACATTATGCCAGCTGGCATCTTGATCCGGCCAGTATTCAGGCCAGGTATTTGGATCATCGCTCATCGCTATATAATCCTGATCGGGGTTGGAAAAATCAGGCAGCGGTTGCCAACCGAATTCGATTCCTGTCGGACCGGTCTCGTAATGCTCCCGATAACCACCTTCAACGATATGAATTGTATCACCATTGTCCAGCTTCACTTCCGCAGCAACAATCGGATAAATACCATCCATATAGGAATGCTGACTTCCTCTTGGCCATACGCCCGAAGGTTCTTTACCCCACCAGGCCACTTCACCAAAATTCCAGAATAATGTCTCAACCAGATTGCCATTGTGCAGTCCTTGTTTCCGGTATTTTCGATCCCCATGCAGATCATTGATATTATCCTGGGCAATCAAAAAAACCCGGCTGAAAAGTAATAGCGTAAATAGGCATGTTAAACGTCTCATAAATTCACCTTTATACCAAAAATTACCTGCCGGGGTGCCTTGTAATAATCCGGTCTGGTTAAAAAATCAGTCAAACTGTGAATGGGTTGTTCCGGAATATAAGTTGGAATCAGAGAAGTTGCCGGATCACCGGTATCCTTAAAGACATCCACAGCATTCAGACGATCAAAAAGATTTTTCACCTGTACATAAAATGTTAGACGGGCTTTATTAATCGGCAGAATGTATTTGGTATTCAGATCGACATTAAAGGTATAGGGTTTTCGTTCGGAATTTTCAAAGGCCGTACGTTGATTCTGATATTCAGGCGTATACGGTAAACCACTGCCAAAATTCACAATAAGCCCGGCACTCCAATTCGCATCCGTTAAATTAAGTGAAAGATTCAACGTATGGGTCTGATCCCAATCCAGGGGAACCGTTTGGATTTCACTGGCTCGGGGCGGATCGGATTGCTGATCATAGAAAACCGCTTTTGGATCTGAGGCATTTCCCTCTGCAACCTGATAGGTATAATCCAATGCTCCTGACAATACGCCAACTCGATTCTGGGTAATTGAAATTGCAATCCCACGAACATTTCCATAATCCTGGTTAACATAACGAGCATAACTGTCACCCAATATGTAAAGTTCTTTTATCTCAGTACCCACCAAATCACGAATATCTTTGTAATAACCTGTTAATTCAAGGACAAGACCTCGACTGATCATCTGCTGCAAACCAATCTGGTAAATCGTTGTTTTCATCGGCTCCAGATCAGCATTACCCATAATTGTATTTAAGCCACCTCCCTCAACTTCAAACTCCGAGTTATAGTATAGATATTCAAAGTTTGGTATCTGGAAAAAATTCCCATAGGAAATATGAATTGCGCCCTTATCGGTAATAGGATATGACATTCCTAATCGCGGACTCAATTGCTGCTTGATTTTCGCTTTTTTAAAAGGGTCAACGGCTTTTTTATAACTGCCATCGGGATCGCGTAAATCTCTGGGTACAACGCCATCAGGATCAAAATAGTCCCACCGCAATCCCAAAGTCAAAATAATTCTTTGAAATTCAACTTTATCTTCCAACCAGCAGGCTAATTCCCGTGGCTTGTGACGATACTCATTATTGTTTACGCTTTCAGCCGGATAAATATTCGGTTTCCAATTTGTCGTTCTGTTCAGGTAAAGATCATATTCGTGCAACCACAAATTGTTAAACCGATATTCCCAGCCGGTTTTCAATTCATTACTTCGGTTCAACTGTGAAACCAGATTCCATTTAACCGTACCGACCCGACTATCCCGGTAAAAATGATTCATCTCCATTCCGCCAGTATAAAATCCATACCCGAGACGTCGTAACAGCTGCGAACTTACGTAACGATCATCGTAGGGATCTTTGTAGACATATGATTCATAGTGATTATAAAGATAATTGTATTTTAATGTATAAAAAGTATTCTGTTTTAGAATATGGGTTATCCCGGCAGAGTACTGATAACGGTCCTGGTATTTTTTTGCCGTCCCATAGGGATTATATTTAAAATAATGATTATAATCTTTCCATCTGCGATCCGAATAGCTTCCCTGTAAATCCAATGTAATCCGTTTGCTTAGTTGTGTAGAGATTTTCCCCGTATAACTGACTTTTTCATTTGGATTCATTGTAATGTCTTTACCGCTACCAGTTCGTGCAATCGTCCAATTATCACTATCCGGATCATCCATATCCGATGAATCGGAAGGCATAAATTCAGCTTTGCCATACAAATACCCATCGGAAGCTGTTTTTCGTCCCGATAAATAAAATGACGTGTTTTGGATAAAAGATATTGGTCCTGTTACACTCATTTCTCCACTGTAAATTGCAGTCGGATCAATATCGTCAATATTGTAGAAAGGTGTAGTATGTTTGCTAACGTAATCACCGGAATAAAAGTCAGCATTTAGGTGGTACTTATCACCACCGGTCTTGGTAATGACATTTACAATTCCGGACATAGCCTGTCCGTATTCTGCACTAAATGTTCCACTGATAACTTTAACTTCCAGGATCGAACTGTTTTCGATTTCAACCGCCAAATTGCCATCGTAAGGATCTGATACCGAAATACCATCAAGCATATACGTGACTTCACCGGCCCGCCCTCCTCGAAAATGACCATCAATAACACCGGCCTGGAGATTGATTAATTCATTGAAATCTGTCACCGGCATTTTCTCAATTTCATCTGAACTCACAACAGACATCGTTGATGTTCTATCGCGTTGAATGTCAGGACGACGACCCATTACCAGAACCTCTTTATCGCTTTCAAGAATGGTTTGAGTCAATGAGAAGTCCTGGGTTGTGGTAAAATCCACGTGGACCGGAACATTATTCAACTGAATGCCCTTGTATCCTATCATAGATACTTTTAACGAATATTCACCTGGCGGAATATTTAATATCACATAATATCCGTTAACATCCGTTGCAGCGCCCATGCTCGTTCCGAGAATACTTACATTGACTCCAATCAAGGGCTGCCCGGATTTAGCATCTCGAATAGTCCCACTAATTTTACCGACAGTGCCAGCGACACAAACAGCAGTAATCAGGATTACCATAAATACAACACAAGGCAGGCTTCTAAGATTCATATTACTTACCATCTTGAAGTGAAATTTAAGCAGCAGCTTCTTTTTCAGAAGCTGCTGCTTTAGCATTTATAATTACTTCGATAATACCATCTTGGCAACTTTTACATTCTGACCGGCACTTAAGCGATAGAAGTAAATACCCGATGGCGCAGGCTGACCCTTCTGTGTTTTGCCATCCCAAATAACTGAATGATAACCCTGACTCAGGTCTGTATTTACCAATGTTTTTACTTGTTGACCAAGTATATTGTAAATATCGAGTCTGACCTGTGAATTTTCCGGAATCCGAAACGCAATAGTCGTAGTCGGATTAAACGGATTCGGTACATTCGGATAGAGTTTAAAATCAGTAATTAACTGCTCTTTATTTTTATCAATTGCATTCTCATTTGGTGAGAGAATAACGCCGCGATACATAAAATATTTCTCAAATGTCGGATCACACCATTGCGTTCCCCACCAGTTCGGAGCGTAGTCAGAAACTCCTTCCTGCATGGCATCGGCGCTTCCATAATCCAAATCCCAGACACAGGCGCTCAACATAACCGTATCACCTACCATATAATCAAAATCAGCCGTATGGATGACTACCTCAAGACTGTAACCGGCGTCCTCACCATTGGTTTCAGTATGAGTAACAGTTCCGCCTGGCTCGTAGGATACACCTTCTGCCGCACCGGATGGTACCGTACTGCTCAACTCGAATACAGCACTATCGCCCACTCCACCGGAAAAGTACATAGTCTTTATCTCCATCCGTTCGGCGGCAGACGGAATAGAACCATAATTCGTAATATAGAGAAATAAACCATCAGCCTCCCAACCGGTAGACCAACTGCAGACAGATTTATCATCCGACACCATACCAATGTATAAGTCTGTTCCATTATGCATGAATTTGAGAACGGCATTACTGCGATCCGTATAACTGTTCAGAGCATCACCCCATTGTGCATAATATCCGCCGGTTCCCAATTTAGAATCCACACCAATGTCAACGCTCTGTGCACTTGCCCAGAAATCTTCATCAAGTTTACCATCAAGATTGATCGTACTGGTCGTTGCATAGGCTACTCTTGTCGGTGGATCAGCCAGTTTCAATGTTCTGAATTCAGAGCCCCATTCGCTGCCCCACCACTGTTTGTAATAAACACCAGTGGCTTTATAAGGATCATCCGTTCCACAATAGTTGTCCGGATCAAAGATATTGATTGCAAC
>QNCV01000019.1 GCA_003645845.1 Fidelibacterota bacterium
ACGTTGCCCGGGATGTATCGCGCCGTCGTTATGGTGATCCCCGGGAAATCTTTGAATTGACAAAGACCGGTATATATCCGGAGCGTATTTACGAACTGGCCGAATCCTTCGGGATGATGATCGTCAAAGTCGAAGCCCGGGAATTACGTCTGGAACAGACCATCGAAAAATTGAAAGAATTAAATGAAAACCTCCAGGCGGAGTACGAAGCGCGTTTAGAAATCGAAACAGAACTTCGAAAATACCGGGATAATCTGGAGTCCTTGATCCGGGAACGAACCGACGAACTGATGAAAACCAATGAAATGCTAAAAAAAGAGGTGCTTGAACGTCAGGCAATCGATGAGGACAGGAAAAAGCTGGTTAACGACCTAAAGGAAGCCCTGGATAATATTAAAACCCTGAAGGGACTGATTCCCATCTGCTCATCCTGTAAAAATATCCGTGATGACGAAGGTTACTGGAACGAAGTTGAAATCTATCTGGAAAAGCATACCGATGTGGCATTCACTCACAGCCTCTGTCCGGACTGCCTTAAAAAGCATTATCCAAAAGAATATAAACGAATGTATGAAAAGGGAAATATCGATTTAACCTCGGAAAAATAACTTTATTATGAACCTCTGTGAAAAAAGCGAACATATACTCGATTCTCTTATCAAGGCCGTTAAAAACGCCGCCATCAATACTTTCGACGCCAACAAATCGCTTTTCGAATTGACGAAAACAGGGGAATACCCCGAGCAGATTGTCGAATTGGCTGAATCCTTCGGAATGATGATCGTTAAAATTGAAGCCCGGGAGCTCCAGTTGGAACAGACCCTGACCGAACTGCAAAACCTCCACAAAAAACTGCTTCGGGAACTACAAAAAAAACAGGATGTTGCCACAGAGCTGCAGAAAGAACGAAATCGCCTGGAAGACCTGGTTCGTCAACGTCGCAAAGAGTTAATCAAATCCAATCATAAACTGCAAATCGAGATTCTGAGCCGCAAGCGGATCGAAGAGGAACGGGAAAAACTGATTTTCGAACTGACATCCGCTTTGACCCGGATAAAACAGTTAAAACGATTGCTGCCGATCTGCCCGTTATGCAAAAATATTCGCGACGATAAGGGATATTGGAATAATCTGGAGACTTATCTGCAGAAACATAGCAACACGGAATTCAGTTACGGAATATGCCGAAAATGCATGAAAGAATTATACCCGGACAGGTATGCGCGATTGTACGGAAAAATCGATCACTAATTAAAATAGTTTCAATAAAAAAGGAGAGAGTGATAATTCACCCTCTCCTTTAACTTAATTTAAATAGGCTGACTATTTGCCGGCTAATTTCAGATACTGTTCATACCGTTCGTCGACAATAATCTGCTGCTCTTTCCAATACTTCTCAGCGTTTTCCGGAAAACTGATTTTCAGTGAAGTATAGCGCTTCTCGCCTTTCAGAAATTCCTCCACCGGCAGTAATGGTTTTCTGGAATCCAGAGTAAACGGATTCTTCCCTTCGGCTTTCAATGCCGGATTGTAGCGATAGAGCAACCAATAGCCCGTATCCACGGCTTTCTTTTCTTCCTGCTGGGTCAATTCCATATTGCAACCGTGATTGATACAGGGAGCGTACGCAATAATAATTGCCGGACCGTCATAATCTTCTGCTTCTTTTACCGCTTTAATAAACTGGTTTTTATTGGCGCCCATGGCTACCGAAGCAACATAGACATATCCGTAGCTCATCAGCATCATGCCGAGATCTTTCTTCTTGGTGGTTTTGCCGGCCTCGGCAAATCGGGCTACGGAACCCAGTGGTGTTGCCTTGGACGCCTGGCCTCCGGTATTTGAATACACCTCGGTATCCAGAACCAGAATATTGACGTTACGGTTGGATGCCATAACATGATCCAGACCGCCGTAACCAATATCGTAGGCCCAGCCGTCACCTCCAATCGCCCAGACACTCTTGGGTACGATATAACTCTCGAGTTCTTGGATCTTGGCCAGAACGGTTCTCCTCTCACCACTGGCACCTTTTACCATATCGGGTAACAGTGCCTGGATTTTCTTTGAGACGGTTTTAATCTCATCGCCCTTGGTATCCCACAATTCAAAGGCTTCTTCAATCAACGTCTTCAGTTTTTCATCAACATCCAATTCCAGGGCTCTCTCCATATTGAATCGCAACTGTTTCCGGTTGGCATCCACAGCAAGCCGCATTCCGTATCCGTATTCGGCATTATCTTCAAACAGGGAATTGGCCCAGGTTGGCCCGTGACCGTCTTTGTTCTTAGCATAGGGTATTGTCGGGAATGTACCGCCCCAGATGGACGAACAACCGGTTGCATTTGCGATAATCATTCTGTCACCATACAACTGGGTAATTAACTTGACATAAGGTGTCTCACCGCAACCAGCACAGGCGCCTGAGAATTCCAGCAGCGGTTGTTTGAACTGACTGCCCTTGACCGATTCAAGTTTAACCGCCTTGCTCAGCACATCGCTGGGGAGATTATCGAAGTAAATCGCCCGCTCGGATTCACCGGCATCCCGCTCTTCCTGAATCGGTTTGGATACCAACGCCCCCTTGGGACATTCTTCGATACAGTTCATGCAACCCGTGCAATCCTCAACATAGACCTGCAGACGATATTTCATGCCTTTATCTTTGCCAATGGCGTCCAGTGTTTCAAACCCTTCCGGGGCATCCTTCAGGTCTTTCGGGTCAATCAGCTTCGGACGGATTGCCGCATGAGGACACACAAAGGAACACTGGTTACACTGGGTACAATTCTCTTTGATCCAATGCGGGACAAAGGGTGCTACACCGCGCTTCTCCAGTTTGGCGGTTCCCGTCGGCACATAGCCGTCCAGAGGCATCTGAGATACCGGAATCTCATCACCTTTTTCACGCATCGTTTTTTCGATAACGTTCTTGACAAACTCATCAGCATCTTCCGGAACGAGCTGTTTGACCGGAGCATGCCTAGCCGGGAGTTCGCTCGGGACTTCAACTTCCACCAGGGCTTCAGCAGTTGCATCAACCGCTTTCCAGTTCATCTCAACAATCTCACGGCCTTTGGCGCCATAGGATTTTTCAATGGCATCTTTGATCAGCTTAATCGCATGATCCTTTTCCAGAACACCGGAAATGATAAAGAAAGCCGCCATCATGACGGTATTGATTCGCCCGCCAAGGCCGACATTTTTAGCGATTTCCAGAGCATTAATGTTGTAAAAACGGATTTTCTTTTCGATAATGGTTTTTTGCATAGCCAGAGGCAGATTTTCAAAAGCCTCCTCTTTGCTCCAGACGGAATTCATCAGGAAGACACCATTTTCCTTAATGCCCTCCAAGATGTCATAACGATCGATAAAGGCCTGATTATGGCAGGCAATAAAATCCACATTATCAACAACCAGATATTCGGACTTGATCGGGTGTTTTCCAAAACGTAAGTGACTGCGGGTAGTTCCCCCGGACTTCTTTGAATCATACTGGAAATAGCCCTGGGCATACATGTCGGTATTGTCGCCGATGATCTTGATGGAATTCTTATTTGCACCCACCGTACCGTCAGAGCCAAGCCCCCAGAACTTACAGGAGATCGTGCCTTCGGGGATCGTGTTAATATTCTCTTTAATCTCAAGGGAGGTATGAGTCACATCATCGTTTATTCCAACGGTAAAACCGTGCGTACAGGCTCCGTCAAGATGATCATATACGGCTTTGACCATTGGCGGTGTAAACTCCTTCGAGGAAAGACCATAACGTCCACCAATGACTTTGATATCCTTGCCTGCCAGTGAAGCGACAACATCCAGATATAGCGGTTCGCCAATCGATCCGGGTTCCTTCGTCCGGTCGAGTACGGCAATCTTTTTCACCGATTCCGGAAAGGCTTTCACAAAGTGTTCCACCGAAAAAGGGCGATAGAGACGGACTTTAACCAGGCCGACCTTTTCACCTCTCTTATTCAGGTAGTCAATAGTCTCCTCAACCGTATCGGCGCCACTGCCCATGATGACAATCACCTTATCGGCATCGGGAGCACCGAAATAATCAAACAGATGGTATTGACGACCGACTTTTTTTGCCAGAGCATCCATATACTCCTGAACAATCGCCGGTGCATTCAGATAATATTGATTAACCGTCTCACGTCCCTGGAAATAGGTGTCCGGTCCCTCCTGCCCGACTTTGAGAAGCGGATTTTCAGGATTCATTGCCCGGGCACGAAAGGCCTCAACATATTTCATGTCAAGCATTTCTTTCATGACATCATATTCAATGGGATATATTTTCTGAATTTCATGAGAATTACGGAAACCGTCGAAGAAGTTCAGGAACGGAATACTCGATTTCAGGGTTGCCAGATGCGAAACCACACCAAGGTCCATGATCTCCTGAATCGAACTCAAAGCCATCAACGCCCAACCGGTATTCCGGGCCGACATGACGTCGGAATGGTCGCCAAAAATGGATAAGGACTGACAGGCCAGTGAACGGGCGGATACATGAAACACCGTCGGCAGCATTTCACCAGCAATTTTGTGCATATTCGGCAGCATTAGCATCAATCCCTGGGAAGCGGTAAATGTCGTTGTCATAGCGCCTCCCGAAAGGGCGCCATGTACGGCACCGGAGGCGCCGGCCTCCGATTGAAGTTCAACAACATCAACTTTCTGACCGAAGATGTTTTTCAGCCCCTTTGCCGCCCAGGCATCGGCCATTTCACCCATTCCGGATGATGGGGTAATCGGATAAATTGCAGCAACTTCGCTGAAGGCATAAGCCACATGTGTCGCAGCGCTGTTACCATCCATACTTTTCATTTTTTGAGCCATCATTTTCTCCATTATATATAATGTTTAACTTCCCTTCTGATGCAAAAAATCCCTCAATAAAAATAATCGTTTTCACATCGGTAGCGCCTTCTATCCCTAACGCTTGAGAAACAACCAATATCCATTGTGAAAGTTACAATTTTCCTATGGGAAAAACAAATTTTCCCGCCACCGTTTTGTAGTGATAAAATACCTGCGGTTTGATAGTATGCTTCTATTGCCAATTCAATATTTTTTTAAAATCATAGACCGCCGGATCGGAAACATAGGCTTTGGCTGCTTCGTAGTCTTCTTCGGTAATATATTGCAGAGTGTTATTGATAATTGATTGACACTTCTCGCTTTCAATATTCACCAGGCGGGGAGGTATTTTTCCGTCTGCATTTTCCAAATCTTTCAGATAAAGCGGCGATACAGCACCGGCTTTACCGACATAAACCATACAACCGGTGGCGCCCTCCTGAAATAATTTATAAACACCATTTCCGAGAAGTGTACAATACACAAGATCGTACCCCACCGGCGTCACACAACGCACTTCATATCCCAGTTCCACAGGCCTTGATTTAATTTTCAAACCGATTTCTTTATATTTCCTGTCCAGAAGCTCGTTGAACATCTGGGCTTTCGAGATTTTGCCCAATTCCGGATGACCATGATCATCATAGGTAAACCGAATCCCCGATTTCTCGATTTCCGCATCGCTGAGTTCGTGGAATACTCCTTCGGAAATTACCGCCACACCATAGTGAATCCCCATAATTTTTCGTTTGACCATTGCGGAAATCACCAGATTAACGATTCGATCAACGGTTATCTCGGTCTTGTTAAACATCTCCGGTATTACAATCATCGGCAGGTGACAGGCCGAACCAATCCCAAATGCCAGGTGTCCCGCCGACCGCCCCATGGCGGCTATCACAAACCAGTTCTCGCTGGTGCGGGCATCTTCATAAATGGTCGCGGCAATTTTTGATCCGGCGTCCTCGGCCGTCGTATAGCCGAATGTGGGCGAATTGTCCGGAAGCGGCAAATCGTTATCAATTGTTTTTGGCACATGGATATTGGCAATCGGGTAACCCTTATCCTGCAGGAATTTAGCCACCCGGTTCGCCGTTGAGGCCGTATCGTCGCCACCGACCGTCACCAACAGTTCGATTTCATTGTCTCTGAACAATTTAAGATTGAAATTTTTTTCAAAATCCTCGTCCGTCGGTTTGAAACGACTCATTTTCAGATAAGAACCGCCCCTGTTAAAAATCATATCGGCTTTCATAAAATCCAGCTCTTCGGTTTTGGCGTTTTCTCTGAAAAGTCCTGTATAACCGTGATGCAGACCGACGACTTTCATTCCGTTTTTTAAAAAAGATTTGGCTATGGAAGCAACCACCGTATTCATCCCCGGCGCCGGACCTCCACCGCATAGTATGGCAACTGACATGGTATCTCCTTTATTTATATCAATATTTTGCGCCGGAAGTTAATGAATCAGCGACCAAATTTCAATTCGATTTTAACAGGAAATATCCGGAGCACCACCGCCATTGCGAGAAACATACTCCATTCATTACAAATCAATCGGTCAGGATTGGGTTGTCACACCGGCCTTACCCGATTTCTCTACTGCCGGCGGCGAGATCAGAAGCGACTTAAAAAACGTAGAGGCTCAACATCTTGAGCCCCTATTACGAGGTTTACATTATGTCATCGGTTTAATCGGCGACGAGAATCGCCAGTATCATGGAGTTGAATTTTTCTTCCGGTTTATCGGAGCGGGAAAGCAGAATAATCGGCACTTTGGCGCCCATTACCAGCCCCCCGACCCTGGCATTGGCCAGATACATCAGAATTTTAATTGTTGCATTGCCACTGGTGATATTGGGCACGAGAATGACATCGGTATCGCCGGCGATTCGGCTTTGGATTCCCTTTTTCCGGGCGGCTTCGGCGGAAAGCGCCACATCCATGGCCATCGGACCTTCCAGAATAATATTTCCAAACTCTCCGGCCTCGGCCATTTTCTGAAGTTCCGCCGCATCCAGGGTTTCCTGAATTTTCGGATTCACCTTTTCGATCGGGCAAAGTGCACAGACTTTGGGCTGCCCAATTTTCAGCTTTTGACAGACATCGAGCATGTTTCCCAGAATTGATTTCTTTGTTTCCAGGTCAGGAGCAATCGTGATACCCCCGTCTCCGGTAACCAGCAATTTGGGATATGTCGGAATTTCGGCAACCGCCACGGGAATTAATACGCAGCCCTTTCGCAGTCCGGTTTCCCGGTCCAGAACGGCTTTCATTAAAATAGGCGTGGAAATATGACCTTTCATCAGAATATCGGCCTTGCCGGTGCGAACCTGCTCCACTGCTTTAAATGCAATTTCAACATCATCAACAGCATGGACAATCATATCGTCGGTGATCTGATAATCAACCTCCCTCGCAATCCTTTTTATCCGTTCCGCATCGCCCACCAGAATCGCATGAGCAATTCCTTTTTCATCAATGGCTTTAATTGCCTCCAGCACGCTGGGATCGTCCGCCATGGCAATGGAGATCGTCTTTTTCCGTTTATTTGCCTGAACGGCGTTGAGAATATCACGATAGGTCTTCATCATGGTAAAAACTCCTGTACGTTTATTCAGGTTCACTGACATAGATATGGACTTCCTGTTCACCGTCAATCGCCCGGAATCCGCCGGCCGCCAGAGATTCCAGTTCATTCTCACCCGGATACACAAAGATATCCGCAATAAAATTGATTCGTTCGGAAAGGTCCCGAACCAGGCGATCAGAATGGGCAATCCCGCCAGTAATTATGATGCTGTCCAATTCCCCTTTCAATACCGTCGCCATTGCCCCGATTTCCTTGGCCACCTGGTAAATCATCGCCCGGAAAATCAACGCCGCTTTTTCATCTCCTTTATCGATTCTCTCCTCCACTTCACGCATATCACCGGTGCCCAGATATCCCTTCACGCCGCTGTTCTTGGTCAGTTTTCGATAAAGATCCTTGAAAGAATAACTACCGCTCATGGCCATTTTTATCAGAGGTTCCAGGGGCAAAGCGCCCGCGCGCTCCGGCGAAAAGGGTCCCATTCCCATCAGGGCATCGTTACAATCGACAACTCTGCCCCGATCCACGGCGGCAACGGTAATCCCGCCACCGAGATGAACCACCACAAATTTTGTTTGATCAATCGGTTTTCCGATTCGGGCTGCCTCTTTCCGAACACAAGCGTTGACATTCAACGCGTGCAGGCGGCTGCGCCGTTCAATTTCAGGAACGCCGGAAATCCGGGCTTCGGGAATAAGTTCGTCAACCGTCACAGGGTCCACAACAAAAGCCGGTACATGATATTCCTTTGCAATATCATTGGCAATCGACGCACCCAGGTTGCTGGCATGAGTCGCATATCTGCAACTGATGGTATCCTTCATCAGGTCATCATTCACGGCATAAATACCACCCTCTATCGGTTTCACCAGACCACCGCGTCCAACTACGGCAACCAGTTTTTTCCCTTCAAGCCAGGGTTTAAAGGTTCTTTGAATGATCTCCACACGTAAGGGTAGCTGGTCTATAATCGAGATCATATTACAAATTTCCGTACCGCTGTGATCAATTTTTTCAACTTTGACACAGCCCTTCCGGTCATATAATGCCAACTTTGTGGATGTTGACCCGGGATTGATTGCTAAAACAACTTCATTATTCATCTATCGCTTTCCTCTTATATCATCCTTGCTGGCCTTTTTTTACAAAAGTAGTGCCACTTTGTCCGTCCACCTTACCCGTCGCAGAATGATTATTTTACCCGACTACTTTCCCAATAAAAACGATTGAATTCCCAAATTCAACAAAGAAGCCGGAATAATTGTCCTTTGCCGTTACTATTCAAAATATTAAATTGCTGCTCAGATGGCAAGTAAGGTATATTTCATATCAGATATTCATCTTCATTGTTATCATTCAGAATCAGAAAATCTTAAAAAGGCTTATCTGTTTGATTTCTTTCGGGAAGTAAAAGAACAACAGGCAATTTTATATATTGTCGGAGATATGTTTGATTTCTGGTTCGAATACAGACATGTCATCCCGCGGCACTTTTTTAAGGTCCTCCGCATGTTGCAGGAAATGGTGGAAGCCGGCTGTGAAATTCATGTGCTCGCCGGAAATCATGACTACTGGTTCGGATCCTTTTTCCCCGAAGAATTAGGCATCGAATTTCATCCCGATTTCGTTGAACCGGTCTATGACGGTAAAAAGTTTTTCGTCTATCACGCAGACGGTATTCTCAAACGGGACAGGGGCTACCGCTTGATGAAAAAGATCTTAAGAAACCGGTTTTTTATTTTCCTTTTCCGTTTGCTGCACCCCGGCATCGCATTCGGGATTGCCAATTACATATCCGGTAAAAGTCGACATCTGACCCTCCGGGTTCCGAAGTTAATCGAAAAAGAGCGGCAGGAACTCATCGAGTACGGGGAAAAAATCGTAAAAGAAGGTTACGATTATGTTGTCACCGGCCACTTCCATTTACCGACGGAGTATCTGTACGAAAAGGGCAAGTTGGTAAATCTCGGGGACTGGATTCGCTATTTTACCTTTGGTTATTTCGATGGAAATGACCTGCGCCTTTGTTACTGGGACCGTAAATCGCTTAAAAAATCACTTTAAGTGAATCCCAATATTTGCTTGACATAAAAGCTTGACATAAAAGGTTAAAAATTCTAATATCAAATGTCTAATAATCGAGTGATACCTATGAAGAAAAAATTGTATACCCTTTTCCTGAGTGTGTTAATTTTAATGCTTGCGGCTTGCACTTCAAAGGTTGCCACCATCACGGAAGAAGATGTGGAAGAGTTGCGGGTTAATTATAACAAGGGTGAGCTTCAAACCATTGAAGATATGATGGCCATCTACAAAGATCCGACCCAGCCCATCGAAACCCGGATCGCCGCCCTGAATGCCATGGCTCAGACGCAACATCCCGATGCCCTGAAACTGATGCATGATTTCATGGATCAAGGGGTTGGATTGAATTATGCCCTCCTGACAGCGACAGCGAATTCGCTGATGGATAATCCGACTCCGGAAAATGTGGACGCAATGGTCAGCGGTCTGGTTTCAGCCCAGAAGAAGTATATCGAGTTTCGCACAGCGATAATGACCAAACTGGAAAGTACGGATATCACCTTGCAGGTCGAGCAGTTGCTTAAGCTCTACCAGACAGAGAAAGAGAACTACGCCAAAATGCAGGAATCTCTGACGCGGGTTCTGGGTTCGGCAGATGACGATAAGGTAATTCCGATTCTGATTAACATTGCCAAAGACCGGACGGTCAGTCTCTCTGTCCGCTCACTGGCGCTGGAAATTCTGGGAAAACGCAAACATCCGCTGGTCACCCAGACCTTCATCGAAATGCTTGGAGACCCGGAATCTCAGGGACAGATCAGGGATTTTGCGTTGCAGGCGATTGGCGATATCAAACAGGCAGACGTAATTCTGGCCTTGCTGGAGACCTTCAATGCCGGCAAGGAGGAATATTTTCAAATAACCGAAATTCTTACCAACGCGCTGGGTGATTTCTCTGACCCGGCGGTAGTTCCCACGCTGATTGAAATCGTCAAGAATAGTGAGTTTCCTTTACAGACCAGAAAAGACGCCCTCACCGCTCTGACGAAATTCAATGATCCGGACATCTTCGATCAATTGTTGCCGATGATGGAAGATTCCCGGAATTATGTTCTTTTCGACGAAATGACTGCAATGGCATCGGCGCTGGGAGATGTCCAGGCTTTTAACAAGCTTCGTCAGAAAGCCCTCGAAGCCCAACGAAAAGCGATGGTGACGCCATGAAAAAATTGATTGCTTTTTTTACAGCCATTATTCTGCTAACCCAACTTTCTTACTCTCAAAAGAAGACAATAACAGTTTCACAGAAATTCTTTGAAGTGGATCAGGATATTGAATCACTTCAGAAGGAACTGGCCGATATCCGCAAACAGATGCGGGAACTGGAGATTCGTGTATCCATTCCGGAGATCAGAAAAGAGATCAACAATCTGATTCAACTGCCTGAAATGACCCATGAAATCATTTTAAATAACGGCACGGTCGTTAAGGGCAAAATTATCCATGAAGATATGGACAGGGTCGTCATTCAGACTCAAATCGGTCAGCTAACCCTGTCAAAAAGCAGTATTAAATTGACCCGCAAAGCCGACCTTCCGAAAGCAAATTGCATTGTAGACGGACCGATTACCGATGAGGTTCATGAAAATAAACGGATATTCAAGGGCAAAATTAAAAATGAAGGTATCCGGCGGGCCGATTTTCCCCGGATTATCTTCTATCTTTATGATGAAGGAACCAACCTGCTGGCTTCGGACTCGACCATAATTGCCGGCAATTATCACATGTATAAAAGCGGCGTACAAACGGATGCAACAATCGAACCGGGCAACACGTTTAACTTTGAGTGCGAAGTTGACATACCGGAAGACGCCAAGGTCAGTTATTACATTAAAAAAATCAAATGGGAAGAATTTGACTAATATTTCTTACCATATTTTTAGACGGAGAGACATTGGTTCAGGGATTTGAAAAACGGACATGTCATCGTTTTGAGATACCCAACGCTTCATTAATGTACAAGCGAATCGGATTCTTCTTTCCGAAAAAATACGAAAACAGCATCCGCCTTTACAACATCAGCAAAGGCGGACTCTCATTTGCCTGTGACGAAGAGATCAAAAAAGGCAAAACCATTATCGTCAAACTCTTCATTCCCAATGAGGAGTCTCTTGAACTTCTGGCTAAAGTATGTTGGCAGCGGGATTCCAGCGACGGCTACAGTCTGGCCACCGGAGTCGCCTATCTGCCCTTCGGCAAGGGCTATAATATGAATCCGCCAGAATCGCTTGACCGTCTGCGTGAATTAGATAAAAAATATGTCAAGAACCGCTGATTTTTTCGCTCCATCCAAATAAATGACTTAAATCAATCTTACATATCCTTTATATTATAACCGGGTGCAATGATTTATTCAGAAGGTGTAAGCAAATGAGCGATAAAAAACGAATTCTTGTCGTCGATGATGACGAGGAAATCCGCATTATTCTCGGTGAATTTCTCTCCATGATGGGCTATGACCATGAGACTGCCAGCGACGGACTTGAAGCTCTCGCAAAGGTCAAGCTGGACATTGATCTTGTCTTAATGGATATAAACATGCCGAATATGGACGGATTCGAGGTCACCAAACGTATTCGCATGGAGCCGGAATATCGGGATTTGCCGATTATCATGGTGACTTCCATGGCAAGCCGGGAAGACCGCCTCAGGGCTGTCCAGGCCGGCGCCAATGATTTCATTGCCAAACCGATTGATCAGACCGAGCTGGAGGTGCGGACTGTCTCCCTTCTGAAAATGAAAGAAATCCAGGATACAATCAAACGTCATAAAACCGAACTCGAGGAGAAAGTCCAGCAACGGACGGCAGCCCTGCGGAAATCTCTGGACGAAATGGTGGATGCCCAACGCAGAACCTACGAGGCTTATCTGGATACCATCCGCCGTCTGGCCATTGCCGCCGAATATCGCGACGAAGGCACCGCCGCCCACATTATGCGGATGAGTAATTATTCGGCTGTTCTGGCTAAAGGATATAACTTACCGCCGGGACAGGTTGAGATAATACTGCATGCAAGTCCCATGCACGATGTGGGTAAAATCGGAATTCCCGACGGTATTCTTTTAAAAAAGGGCAAACTTGAAGATAAAGAGTGGGAAATTATGCGCCAGCATACCATCATCGGTGCGCGGATTCTGAAGGATTCCAACTCGGACTTCCTGAAAGCCGGCGAAGAGATTGCCGCTTCACACCATGAAAAATGGGACGGGAGCGGTTATCCAGGGGGATTAAAGGGCAAGGATATTCCCCTTTACGGTCGGATTTGTGCAGTGGCCGATGTTTTCGATGCACTAACGACCACAAGGCCTTATAAAGAGGCCTTCAGCAATGAAGCCGCGTACGATATCATCAGAAAAGGCAGAGAGACCCATTTTGACCCGGAAGTCGTTGATATTTTCTTTGATAAAATTGACGAAATTGAAGCGGTGCAGAAAAAATACATGGAGGGGAGTATTGAAATGGAAACCCCCGATTTCGACCGTTTAAGATATTAACATCGCCGGATAGATGATATCCGACCGGTATTTATCCCGGGCGGCAAACAACCGGGTTTTTTGGTCCATAAGCACATCGGTAAATCGTTGCGGCATGGGATCGTCGGCATAAATTTTTTCCATACGTTCCAGTTTCCTGAGCAATTTCTCCACCCGAATCGCAAAAAGTTGTTCATAAAGTTCCCGACTCAATGACTTGTGAAAGACCTTTTCGAACATCCTTTTCAGGTCATTAAAATAAGGGATGTAACCCACCGGCGTTTCAAGGGCGCCATATTCATTATAGACCCGCCCCTCGGCCCACAGTAACCACACTTTTTTATCGGTTTTATTTGTCAGGTAATTTCCCGCATCATCCTTCAGAAAGTAATTGGTCGAAAAGATCAACGGTTTGCGTTTCAGCCGGCGACCGAACTCCAGATGATTGTGGATATATTGATGCAAAGGAACCACCACAAAATCGAGATTGGCCATGGGTGAATGTTTGCGGACACCCTCCCGCCCCAGAGTTGCGGCCGTTGTTTCCGATTCAAGGCAGGCGCCCAGAAACACACCATGGTCCCAGTCCAGCGATTGACAAATCGGTACATTTGTATCCGAATCCCGTCCACCGTAGATGATCCCATCAATCCTGACTCCGTCGGGGTTGTGAATTTCCGGATCCACATTATCCAATTCGTCGATCCTGATGGTATAACGGGCATTTTTATGAGCCGGTGGAATTTCGTTGCCGTCTTCATCTTTCATACCTTTCTGATAACGTCCCCAGTGATTGATACCGGAGGACGGCAATTCCTGCCCCATCCCCAGCCAGAAAGGTTTCCCGTTGTTGACCAGCACATTGGAGAAAATCAATTCCCGGGGCGTTGTCAAACAGTCGTAGATAAGAGGATCGTCTATCGGATTCACGTCGGTAATGATCCCGAATATCCCGGACTCGATGTTGACGGCATGACAACTACCGTCATCCCATACTCTGAGGTAAGCAATGTCGTCACCCACAATTGTCTGCCCGGGAATCATTGCCGTACTCGTTTTTCCGCAGGCGCTCGGAAATGCACCGGTAAAATAGCTTGTCCTCTCTTTTCCCTCGGGATGAACTCCCATAATGAACATATGTTCCGTCAGCCAGTCCTCATGGTTGGCCTTATGTATCGCCAGCCGCAACGCCAACTTTTTCAGTCCCAGACTGTTGCCGGCATACTGATTATTGATACTCAAAACGCGGTCTTTCTCAAGATCGATATAAATCCGGCGAAGTTTATGATTGACCGAATGACCGCCCTTATCCAGGGGCCCGGCAGAGTGAACAAAATGGAAAAAATCCCGGCGGCCCTTCAGTTTAATAAATTCGGAATATCCCGACCTATACAACAGATCTTCACTGTGAGCGACGTAAGCCGAATCGGTAATTTGCAGCGCAGGGATCGCAAAACGGGAGTTTCGGGGGCCCAGGCAGAAAAAACGCACCAGCATCTCCTTCCCGGTCATAATGCCATCCATTAACCCGTAAATTTCCGCTAACCCTTCGTCCCGATCAATCGTGTTAATATACCTGCTCAGAGTTTTCCCTTTCGGCAACAACACACGGGTATGCTCTTTATCCCGGGCCTGATCGCGATAACAATCGAAATGAACCGTATGGCCAGGAATATTCAAAGCGGTTTCCTCGCCGATCTGCAGCGCACGCTCCCGGACATAATCGATATCCGACTGCTCATCGGTAATTATGGTAACCCGTGCCGGTTTGCACAACTTAATCGACCATTCCAGAATATCATCAACATACCGATTTTGGAGAATGCTGAGTTTGTCGTAGGCTTCACTGTCCAGTAGATTTCGAAGATGATCCGTCATTCAATCCTCACTAATTACAATTAAAGCTCCCTGACTCATACAGGAATATAGTATATAAACAAGCAAGAAAAAATAGGAATCTTTAATTATTAAAGAGAATTGAATTGAAACGCTCTTAATGTTTAATCATGAAATTGATTATAAAATACTTAAACTACCTAATTATTTAAGGTATGATTTAAATGAATAGGGGCGTTGGGATTTCATAAATTGCCGGGCTTCCCGGGTACGTGGAACCAGTTTTTCCAATGTATTCCAGAATTTCCGGCCGTGATTTCTAATCTTTGTATGAAGCAATTCATGGATAACGATATAATCAATGATCCAGTCCTCAAACCGCATCAGCTGCAGGTTCAGGTTAATATTGTTCTTGGAAGAACAACTGCCCCAGCGGCTTTTTACGTTTTTAATAAAGAGCCGATTATATCTTAAACCCAGTTGTTTCGCCAGAAAATCAACCCGCCCAGGCAGATACCGGTGTGCTTCCTGACGCCAAGTTTCAATGAGGGCTGTCAGAATTTTTGATTGAATGTCCGGTTCCGAAACGGACTGATTACTTGGGTAAAAAAAGTGAATGGTATCACTATTGATTCTGTACTCACAATCCGGCTGATCTATGGGCATCAGGATGAGGGTATGTTCCCTGGTCCGGAAATTCTGGTGGAAAAATGGTTGCAAGCTCTCTTCCGTCTTTTTTAGCCGATGCAGAGATTTTAGCACCCAGTCACGATGTTCAAGGAAAAATTTCTCGGCGGTCTGAAGCGATACTCCTATAGGCACTGCAACACGAACCGACCGGCTGTCTTTAATCGTGATATTTATCCGACGTGCACGCCGGCTGAGAACAAAATCAACCGTCCCTATACCGGTGTAATCACGACTCAGTCTGCTATTCAACTGCAAGTGTTTTTGACTTTTCCCCGAAAATATTGCACCTGGTATCAACCTTAATAATGTCACCCTTTTTCAGATTGAATATTTTGTATTGGAGAGTTAATCCATACAGGTCGTCCTGACTGGTAAATTCCTGAATAACGACCTTTTTCTTATTGACCGAGACCCAGACCTTTTCAATGTAGTGCTTATCGAAATTTTTGGATTCATGAAGAACCCTGATGGACAGCAGGCCGGTTTCCCGATCATATTTCAGGATTAAATCTTCCGCCGGATGGGCATTTACAACAGCAGTAAAAAAAATGAAAAGTGTCATCAAAGCGACAATGAAACACCTCATCGAAAGCCCCCATTTTTTAATTATTATCCTCATTTTTTGGTATGTTTATGCTGATGTGATTTAAAATAGTAATACACCGGCAACCCGGTGGCAATCAGAATTACAGCGGATAAAACGCCGCCCAACGGAAAGGCGATAAAGGTACCGTAAATTAAATAGACCTGAGAAGCAATCGCTATAAGTGTCATTAGTAACCATACCGGTGAACGAAAAGTGGGATGATAATCGTCCCTTTTCCGCAGGAAAAAAATGGCACCGTAAACCATTCCGTTTTGCAGCAGATAGGACAGGGTAAAGTAACCCAGTAACGCTTCGATTCCACCAATGAAAAGCAGAATAATCGCCAGACCGGATTGTAAGAGAATCGAATAGTCCGGCGTTTGGTATTCGGGATGAACATGGGCGAAAGTTTTAAAGAAGAGACCGTCCCGGGCAATGGCATATTCGATTCTGGGTTGCACCATAATCAAGGCATTGACACAGCCAACCATACTGGTAAACGCAGCAATTGCCAGAAACGCGCCGGCAATTTTTGCAAATGCCGGTAAATACAGAAAGGGATTGGCGAACTGTCCGCTGGTGGCAATCAGATCATTATAGGGTATAAAGACGCTCGTCGACAGAGCAATCAGGGTATAAATAAGCGTTACAATCGCCACCGAAATCAAGAGACTGCGGGGAATGATTTTTTGGGGATTTTTCATCTCGCCGGCCATATACAGGACGTTCGTGAAGCCTGCATACGACCAGATCGTGCCGGCAACACCGGCGACAATCAGAGTCAGAATAGATTTATCGGCCATCCCGGAACCGGTCGGGTTAACGAATAAATTATCGGGGCTGAACAATCCAACCCCAAGAATACACAGTAAAATCAGAGGCGATAATTTTGCAACGGTTAATATAATCTGAATTCCACCACCTTTGCGGACGCTGCGATAATGAATATAGGTCAATATCATAATCAACAGCATCGCAAAGAGTTTTGTATAAAGGGTGCCCTCCAATGGTCCCCAAAATACACTCAGTGCAGACACAGCGCTTAAGGCGATAATTGTGATTGATGGTGTATCGCTGGTCCAGAACACCGTCCAGACATAGAGAAATCCAAGCGCCGGACTACCGGCTTTTTTCAGATAAAGATA
>QNCV01000020.1 GCA_003645845.1 Fidelibacterota bacterium
GCCTTACATAAAAAACGTATCTAACGTCAAAGATAAGGTTAAGAGTAATCAAAAACAGCAGCGGGTGAACATTGACCCGAATGATATAGAAGATGCCGATATCAAGGAAATTGACGACGATAAGTCCTGATAATATCCCCACGTTAATGAAGTCTAAAACATATTTCTTGCTGCTTTTCGGTTGTCTGGGGGCTTTTATGTTTTGCCATCTGAGTCAACCGGCAAATTGGGTGGACGTAATCAATGATCATTTGCAAAGGTATCCGAAGATGCTACCCGATGATATTTACAAGCTCGTTTATCAGGGGATGCTGGGCCCCGGGCATTTGGGAACCGAAAGGCTGAGGATAGATAATTATCTCAAACAGGAACTGTCCTCTGTAGAACCGGACGCGGATGCCGATCTTGAGGAGGTGATTTCCCCGGATTCACTGTATATACGAATTAATCTGAAAAAAATGAAAGCCATGGGATTGTCCGAAGAAATGCTGGTGAATGCGATAATTCGATCTGTGAAAAAGGCGCCTCACACAAAATCAGAATTCATACGGACCTGGCGGAAACTGGTGCAGATGGTAGAGTCCGATAAAATTAGGATCGACAAGCAGAATTTTTCGGAGTTTAACACTTACATTATCGAAAATAATTACCCTGTAGTTCATCATTCAGAGATTTATAAACAGACATATACACCGTCCTACCGGGTCGTATTGCGATCGGTCTGGGAATCTTGTCGGGAGTCGAAGTGATGTTGACGACACTATTTATTTTTTCGGTTTTTGTCGGATTTATTATTGCAAGACAGCAGTTTCGCGGAATCAGGCGTAACGGTGTGATCCAATGGGGAATTTTTCGTCTTTTGATGACAACAATCCTCTTTGCTTTGCTGACGGGAGTCATGTTACACCAGATTGGGAGAATTGACAGCATTGGCCTCTATTTATATATCATTTCAACGGGGGTTTCGCTGGGATTATTCATGACTTTTGAGCGTTTACTGAAAAAGTACTGGTATAGCGTGCTTATTGTCACCTTACTTGCCGGATTAATCTGCTATCTGTTTATGAATGCCAAAACCGGTCAGATTATTCGGGGATCATATCTGATTGGAACAGCTCCTGGAATAGGCTATCTGATTTTTGGATTAATCGTCAAACAGTGGAATAGCATAAGCGGAGAAGACGAACAGTCCTGAACTCACAGGAAATATTCTTCGTAGAATATATTTCAGATTAGAATCGGAAAATACCGTAAAATCCGATGTATTTTTTGTGAGTTTTCCGTTGCGTGTCAAAAAAACATTAATTAAATTAAAATCCGTTTTTTGAAGCACTTATAGGCGAAGTAATCCGACTACCATGATTTTTGTGGCAATATCGGTGCTCTGAGTGTCGATAAAAACAGTTTTTTAAAATAGATTTGAATTTAGGACGATTAACTTTCGTCGCCGTTCTAATGCGGCGGATCTTTGCCGGGCAGGCAGGTAACCGTAAATTTGCTTTTTAGGAACGGATGAGTTTCAGGGCGATTAGCTCAGGTGGTTAGAGTACTTGCTTGACATGCAAGGGGTCACTGGTTCGAGTCCAGTATCGCCCACCAAAAATCCGCCTCAATCATTGACAGAGGTTATTGTGGAAAAAGAGAGAAAAAAGGAAAGCAATATTGAGCCCCATACAGAAGATTACAGTCACACTACCCGATGGTGCGCAGCTAACAGTGGATTCCGGCACGACTGCGGCTGATATCGCCCGGTCGATCAGTGAAGGGCTTTACCAAAATACTCTCGCCGCAAAAGTCAATGAACAACTGGTTGATATTTATTTTCCGCTGACAATTGATTCATCCCTTGAGCTGATTACCTATCAATCGCCGGAAGCCCGTGAAATCCTTCTGCACAGTACGTCGCATGTTATGGCACAGGCGGTTAAGCAGCTGTTCCCTGAAGCCAAAGTGACCATCGGGCCGGCAATTGAAAACCGGTTTTATTACGATTTCGATGTGGAAACACCTTTCACCGAGGGCGATCTTTCCAAAATCGAAAAACGCATGCAGGAAATTATCGATCAGGATATTCCAATCAGGCGGCAGGAATTTACCCGCAATGAACTGATTGAGAAGTTCAAAAAAATGGGCGAGACTTACAAAGTTGAAATTATCGAATCCATTGATGAGGGTGAAGTTCTTTCCGTTTATATTCAGGGGGATTTTACTGATCTATGCCGCGGTCCGCATATTCCTTCTACCGGGAAAATCAAGGCGTTCAAACTGCTGAATACCGCAGGAGCTTACTGGCGCGGTGATTCCCGGAACAAAATGCTGACCCGGATTTACGGCACGTCATTTCCATCGAAAAAGGAATTGAAAAAATATCTGAATTTTCTCGAAGAGGCCAAGCGGCGGGATCACCGAAAAATCGGTAAATCTCTGGAATTGTTTGAAATAAATGAGCAGGTCGGTCCCGGACTGGTTATCTGGTATCCGCGAGGCGCAACCTTATTGCAGGCCATCAAAGACTACTGGATCAAAGAGCATCTGGACCGCGGATACGAACTGGTTCAAACGCCTCATATCGGGAAATCGAATCTGTGGGAAACCAGCGGGCATCTTGATTTTTACCGCGATTCCATGTTCGATTCCATGAAGATTGAGGGGGATGAATATTTCATCAAACCGATGAACTGCCCGTTCCATATTCAGATTTACAAGGCAAAAACCCGAAGCTATCGGGATTTGCCGATTAAGTATGCCGAGCTGGGCACTGTTTATCGCTATGAACTTTCCGGTGTTCTTCACGGTCTGATGCGGGTGCGCGGTTTTACTCAGGACGATGCGCACATCATCTGTACTCCGGAACAGCTGAATGAAGAAATCATGAAACTGGTCCAATTCTCCTTCGACTTTATCCGAAAATTCGGTTTTAACGAATTTGAAGTATACGTGGCAACTAAGCCGAAAGACAAATATGTGGGTGACGTTGACATGTGGGAGGAAGCGACCGGCGCCCTGAAATATGCGCTTGATAAATTGGGTGTTCAATACTCGCTCGACGAAGGCGGCGGCGCTTTTTACGGTCCTAAGATTGATATAAAAATTCGGGATGCCCTGAATCGCAGCTGGCAGTGTACTACTATTCAGTTTGATTTTAATCTTTCCGAACGATTTAAAATGGAGTATATTTCAAGTGATAATACCAAGAAGCAACCCTATATGATCCATCGGGCAATTATGGGGTCGCTGGAACGTTTCGTTGGTGTGCTTATTGAAAACACAGTTGGTGATTTTCCGGTCTGGCTTGCGCCGGTTCAGGCGGTGGTAATTCCGATTTCTGAGCATCAGAATGAGATTGCCGCTGAATTTCAGCAATTGCTGAAGAGGCATTCAATTCGGTCTGAACTAAATCTGAAAAGCGATACAATGGGTGCCAAGATCAGGGAAGCGGAATTGATGAAGATTCCCTATATGTTCATCATTGGTGAACGGGAAGCGAAAGATAAAAAAGTATCGATCCGACGTCGCAAATCCGGAGATAAGGGAGTCTTTTCCTGGGATGAAGCGATTAAGATAATAGAGACAGAGATCGTCCAACAATAGAGGAGATTAAATCATAGAAAAAAATCCACGCATTAACGAACAAATACGTGCTCAATCAATCCGTTTGATCGGTCCGAAGGGTGAGCAGATTGGTATAATGGCGCCCCGAGAAGCCATGAATGTCGCCGAGGAATTTGGCCTTGACCTTGTCGAAATATCGCCAACGGCAAAACCGCCGGTCTGTAAAATTATGGATTATGGTAAGTATAAGTACCAGCAACAGATGAAGGAACGCGAAAATAAGAAAAAGCAGCATGTTGTCAAAGTGAAAGAAGTTCGTTTCCGACCACGGATCGGTGACCACGATCTGAATATGAAAGTTGAGCATGTTAGAAAATTTTTAAGCGACGGGTATAAAGTTAAAATTACTCTGATGTTCAGGGGACGTGAATTGGCCCACAAAGAGGTGGGTGAAGAACTGATTAACAAGATTATTGAAATGCTGTCTGATGTTTGCGTGGTTGATAAAAATCCCTCTTTTGAAGGGCGTACTATTGTAATGTATCTGACTGCAAAATAGGAGTTAAGAGCAAAATGCCAAAAATGAAAACCAGACGATCTGCAGCAAAGCGTTTTAAGACGACCGGTTCAGGAAAAGTCAAACGAAATAAAGCCTATTTTTCTCATATCCTGACTAAAAAATCGTCAAAAAGAAAACGGAATTTGGGGAAAACCGAAATCGTTGCACCAGCAGATGAAAAGCGAATCAAGACAATGATTGCAAGTTAGGAGTTGAATTATGCCAAGAGCAAATAGTTCAGTATCACATCATAGAAGACATCGTAAGTTAGTAAAAATGGCGAAGGGGTATCGCGGTTCCCGGAGCAAACTGTATGTAAATGCCAAAGATGCCATCGAAAAAGCCCTACAGTATGCTTACCGTGATCGTCGTGTCAAGAAACGCGAATTTCGCGCACTCTGGATTGCCCGTATAAATGCCGCTGTAAGACCTTATGATCTGTCCTATAGCCGTTTTATGCACGGTTTGAAGGTCAAAGGCGTTGCCCTTGATCGCAAAGCATTGGCGGATATCGCCGTAAAAGATCCGGAAGGATTTGCAAAACTGGTCGAATTAGCAAAGGCTTAAATTATGAGCCTGCCGGAACGGATTGAAAAGATCCGCACGCAGTTCGACAGTGACCTCTCAAAATTACGGTTAACTGCTGATTCTCTTGAGGAATTGCGGCTGAAGTACATCGGAAAGAAGGGTGGGATATCCCGACTTTTCAGGGATTTTGCCGCGCTGAGTCCCGATGATAAAAGGACATTCGGTAAGGATCTAAATCTTCTTAAAAAATTTGTTGAAGATAGCATTCGCCAGTTAAAGGAAAAATTAGCCGAGAATCGGCAGACCGATTCGGGATTTGATTATACACTACCGGGTTTTTCGTTCAAAGAGGGACACCTGCATCCTGTCACGCAAACTATGAATCGCATCTGTGATATCTTCAGGGAAATGGGCTTTGGGACGGAATTCGGCCCGGAGGTGGAAACGGATTTCCATAATTTTCAGGCGCTGAATTTTCCGCCCGATCATCCGGCGCGGGATATGCAGGATACCTTTTTCATCGAAGATGATATCCTGCTTAGGACGCATACATCTCCCATCCAGATTCGAACGATGCTGAAACAAAAGCCGCCGATCCGGATTCTGGCGCCTGGTCGGGTATACCGCAACGAGGCAATCAACCCACGCAGCTACTGCGTCTTTCACCAGATCGAAGGCCTGTACGTCGATGAGCATGTGACCTTTGCCGAATTGAAAGTAACCATTGAGGTCTTTGCGAAAAAATTCTTCGGTCAGGACGTAAAACTACGTTTTCGCCCCAGTTATTTCCCCTTTACCGAACCGAGCGCCGAAGTGGATATTTCCTGTATTATCTGCGGCGGTTCCGGTTGCAGGCTGTGTAAAAATACCGGCTGGCTTGAAATCATGGGTTGCGGAATGGTTGATCCAAATGTATTTGAAGCCTGTGGCATCGATCCGGAAAAATATACCGGCTACGCCTTCGGAATGGGACCGGAACGAATTACCATGCTGAAATACGGAATTGACGATATCAGGCTACTCTACGAGGGTGATGTCCGTTTCCTGGAACAGTTTTAATATCGGTTAAAGCATGATAGTAAATACAAAATGGTTGGAACGATACACCGATATTCCCTATAGCCCCCGGGAATTAGAGGAAAAACTTACCTATCTGGGGCTTGAATCCACGGTTAAAAAGAATCCGGTTGAGCGGATTGAAGGGGTTATTATATCGGAAATCAAGGAAGTATTGCCTCATCCCAACGCAGACCGTTTGCAAATATGCCGGGTTGATACCGGAAGTGGCACCATGGATGTTGTCTGTGGCGCACCGAATGTTGCTCCGGGGCAAAAAGTGCCTTTAGCCCGGACTGGAACAGTATTGCCGAACGGGATGGAATTGAAACCGGTAAAAATCCGCGGTGTCAAATCGGAAGGCATGATCTGTGCGGAAGATGAACTTGGGCTATCCGATGACCATTCGGGAATAATGGTGCTGAGTGATGATGCACCTTTAGGAATTGAACTAAAAGAATACCTCGGAAACGGCGGCGCCAGCATCGATATCGATCTTACGCCCAATCGTCCCGACTGTACGTCTCATATTGGTGTTGCCCGGGATATCACTCTGCTGACCGGCAATGAACTTAAAATCCCGGAGATTAATTTAAAGGAATCCGCCGAGCCGGTTGCCGATTTTATTTCTGTGGAAATCGAAAACAAAATCGGTTGTCCCCGATATGCCGCCCGGGTTGTCAAAGGCGTGAATATCGGACCGTCACCGAAATGGCTTACCGATTATTTAACCAGTGTCGGCTTAAGGTCAATCAATAATGTGGTGGATGTGGCCAATTTTGTATTGCTGGAGACCGGTCATCCGCTGCATACCTTTGACTATCACATGATCGAAGGGAAGAAGATCATTGTTCGTAGCGCTGCTGATGGTGAGGAGGTTGTAACCCTGGATGGTGTCCGACGGGAGCTGAATGAAGACGTTTTGCTGATCTGTGACGGAAAAAAACCGGTTGCCGTTGCCGGAATCATGGGGCTTGAAAATTCTGAAATCAAAGATGATACAAAGGATATTCTGATTGAAAGCGCTTATTTCGATCCGGCTACAATCCGAAAGGGTTCCCGCTATCTCGGTTTGCAGACCGATGCCTCCTACAGGTTTGAGCGCGGTGCCGATCCCGAGGGAGTTATTTATGCCCTGAACCGTCTGGCCGATCTGATTGTTGAAGTTGCCGGTGGTTCGGTTTGCAGGGGGATCGTTGATAATTATGTCAGAAAAATTGATTCCGCCGAGATAAAGGTCAGATATCAGCGGGTAAATGCTCTGCTTGGAATGTCGATTGAACCGGCCTGGATGTTGGATAAATTTCAGAGACTCGGTTGTCGGATTATTGAAAAGAACGACGAATATGTGGTTCTGAAAGTCCCTACATGGCGTCCCGATCTGGAACGTGAAGTCGATATGATCGAAGAGGTTGTCCGAATATACGGTATGCACGTCGTTCCCAATGCCCGGGAGCTGCGGATTCAACCGAATTACTATGAAAACCGGGAATATCAGATGGTTGAAGAATTGCGTCAGACCATTGCCAATATGGGGCTTTATGAGGTTTGCAATAATTCCCTGGTTAGTCAGAACCATGTTGAGTTCGGGCTGCAGAACCTGAAACCGGTTAAAATTGCCAATCCCCTTGGGCAGGATATGTCATTTATGCGGACGACACTGATTCCGGGACTTTTGCAAAATGCCCGTCACAATATTAACCGTCAGAAGACCGACCTTCAACTTTTTGAAATGGGTTTTGTGCAAGAGTATGATCCCAGACAGGAAACTCATGCCAGGGAATATCAGAAGTATGCGATTCTGCTGACTGGATATCTTGAAGATAAATACTGGAAATACGAACAGCGCACATCGGATATATTTATTTTAAAGGGAATGCTGCAGACAGTACTCAATCACTTTGGAATTCGTGATGTAGAGTTTGTGCCGGGCAAACATCATCATTTCAGATACCTGATTGAAGTCCGTAAAGGGACGGCATTACTGGTTTATTTCGGTCAGGTTGAACCGACCTATCTTGCCAAAGTCTGGGACATTGATGCTCCGGTATTTGTTCTTGAGGGGGATGTAAACGTCTTATTCAAGATTGCGGATCAAAGGAAAATATTTAAACCACTTCCTGTTTTTCCGGTGATTCGGCGGGACGTTTCGATTCTGGTTGCCGAAGATAAAAAAATAGCCGATATCGAGCATCTGATTTGGCAAAAAGGCGGAGAATTCCTCAAAGAGTGTCGTTTTTATGATCTTTATACAGGAAAAAATATTGACAAAGGCTTAAAAAGTATTACATTTAATTTAGTATTTCAGGCAGAGGATAGAACCTTGCAAGACAACGAAATTGATAAAATAATGAGTGCCATTCACCGGACCCTGAAGGATAAAGCCGGCGCCCAGCTACGATAGAGTCGCAATGATGAATTTAGCCAATTTAAATTTATTGGAAGAAAAGATTCGGGGTCTACTGGCTCTCGTAACAAAATTACAAGAGGAGAATAGAAGAATAAAAACCGAACTTGATGAGGGAATCTCCCTCGAAAAGATGTTAGATCAAAAAAAGAGGCAACAATTAAGAATCATGATTGAAGGGATGCTTAAGGATTTAGAGGAATTTTAATCTTTTCAATCGCTTTAACCGGATGGTTTATTAACATATAGAAAAAAGATGGAAGAGCAAAACGACAGTTTAGTCCGTGTTACCATATACGGTCAGGAATATACCGTAAAAGCCAAGGCTGATCCGTCTTACATTGTCAGTGTCGCCAATTATGTAAACGAAAAAATGGAAGAAGTTGAAAATGCACTGACGACTGTTCAATCGCCTTTGCGCGTTGCCATATTAGCTGCCATGAATATTACCGATGAGTTGTTCGGCAGCAATAAAGAGAAAGAGGAACTAAGTCATAAAATCGATGAGAAAACCATGTTTTTAGTGGACCTTATCGACGAAAAGTTGAACGAAGACACCTAAACCATCTTTCTATATATACAATCCCTATAAGTTGCTTTTAATTCCGGTTAAAGCTCACAACAGCCGAAGGTTGTTGAGTTTTAGAAATTAGGAGAAAAAATGTCGGTATTAAATGTCATAATTGGACTGGTAGGCGCAGGAATCGGTGCCGCTCTGGCGCTGTTTTTCTATATTCAAAGTCTGAAAAGAGCCAGATCAACAGTATCTGAACTCATTCAGAATGCCAAAAAAGAATCTGATAGCATCATTCGCGAGGCACGGCTGGAAGCGAAAGATGAAGCGATTCGAATCAAACAGCGGGCGGAAGAAAAGGCCCACAATAAGATCAGAGAAGTCCGTGAACTGGAAAAGAAACTGGCCAAACGGGAGTTTTACATTGAACGGAAAATGGAAGTTGCGGACAAGAAATCCGAAGAACTTGACAAGCGTGAAAACAATCTGAGAAAGCAACAGTCCTTCGTATCGCAGAAGGAAAATGAGATTCAGAAAATAATTGAGATGCAGAATGAGCGTCTCGAGCGGATCGCCGGAATGTCACGTAAAGAGGCCCAGGATATTTTAATGGAAAACCTGATGGAAACCGCGAGGTCGGGGATTTCCAAAAAGGTCAAAGAGATGCGCGATAAGACTATGGCGGAGGCTACCCGCGAAGCCAAGAAGATCATCGTATCTGCTATTCAGCGCTCCGCCGCTGACCATACGGCGGAAACTACTGTTTCTGTGGTGAATCTTCCCAATGACAATATGAAGGGGCGGATTATCGGTCGGGAAGGCCGCAATATTCGCCATTTTGAATCCCTGACCGGCGTTGAGATTATTGTTGATGATACGCCGGAAGCCGTGGTGCTTTCGGGTTTCGACCCGGTACGGCGTGAAATCGCCCGCGTAGCTCTGGAAAAACTGGTTCTGGACGGACGAATTCATCCGTCACGAATCGAGGAAATGATCAAGAAAGCCACCGTTGAAGTTGAAGAATCGATCATGCACGCTGCGGAGGAGGCCATTGACGAAGTCAACCTGCCACCCTTTCGGCCGGAGTTAATGAAGATTATCGGGAAACTCAGATACCGGACTTCCTACGGTCAGAATGTGTTGAAACACTCGGTGGAAGTGGCCTGGCTTTCGGGTTTAATGGCTGCGGAACTGGGGCTCAATGGTGAAATCGCCAAACGCGCCGGTCTGCTGCATGATATTGGAAAAGCCATTGACCGCAATGTAACGGGAACCCATGCCCTGATTGGTATGGACATCGCCAAGAAGTTTAAAGAGAATGAAATCGTGATCAATGCAATCGGGTCCCATCATGAAGAGATCGAAGCTACGCATCCCATTTCCGTGATTGTCGCTGCGGCTGATCAGATCAGCGGTTCCAGGCGCGGCGCCCGTGGAGATACTCTTGAAAATTATATTCAGCGCCTGGCCAAGCTGGAGGAAATCGCCAACAATTTTGAAGGCGTAACCAAAACCTACGCCATTCAGGCCGGTCGTGAAGTCCGGGTAATTGTGGAAAATGATGTCGTAAGTGATGTAGAAGCCGATAATCTGGCGGATGAAATTGCCACTAAAATCCAGACCGATCTGAACTATCCGGGTCAGATTAAAGTGGTGGTTGTCAGAGAACATCGGAGTATCAGTTATGCCAAGTAATCAGGCAAAGATTATAGACGGGAAAGAGATTGCCGGCAAAGTCCGGAATTCACTGGCTCCGCGCATCAACGAGTTGAAGAAGAAAGGGATTATTCCCGGTTTGGCCGTTGTTCTGGTCGGTGATGACCCGGCATCTCAGTCCTATGTACGGATGAAAGAAAAGGCGTTTGCCAAAATGGAACTTTATTCCGAGACATTCCGCTTTCCGGCTGATATTTCCCAGGCGAAACTCGGAGAGATCATCACTGAGTTGAATCGAAATGACCGCTTCCACGGTATTCTGGTGCAGTTGCCGTTACCGGAGCATCTGAATGAACTTGATACGATTCTGCAAATCAGTCCGGCGAAAGACGCCGATGGGCTTCATCCGGTCAGTCTTGGCAAAATGATGCTGGGAACCGATGCTCCGTTACCCTGTACGCCTCACGGAATTTTGATGCTGTTGAAATATTCGGGAATCGATCCGGAGGGGAAACATGTCGTTGTCATCGGACGCAGCAATATCGTCGGGAAACCGATTGCCAATTTGCTTTTTCGGAAAAAACCACTCGGCAATGCGACGGTAACCCTATGCCATTCACGGACACGGAATCTTCCTGATATCTGTCGACAGGCGGATATTCTGATTGCAGCGATCGGACGCCCGCAATTTATTACCAGAGAATACGTAAAGACAGATGCGGTTGTTATTGACGTAGGTGTTAACAGGGTTGAAGATGCCACCGCCAGCCGTGGCTATCGCCTGGTTGGTGATGTGGATTTTGACGATGTTATCGGCAAGGTATCGGCGATTACCCCTGTGCCGGGTGGTGTCGGCCCAATGACCATTTCCATGTTAGTTGCCAATACCGTATATTTAGCTGAAAAGTCCGTGAGACACACATAAAGGAGTCAACATGGAAATCATTGAAGTTTTGCGAAAAACGGAACTTTGTCATGGATTAAATGACAATGAGCTGCAGCAACTGTCAGCAATTTTTCATACTAAACGAGTCAAGCGTGATGATACGATTATGCGGGAAGGTGAGCCTACCAATGAACTGTACATTATCGCTAAAGGACGTGTGAAAGTCGCAATTCAGTCGAGCGCCAGCGGCGGAACGGAAAAGATTGCCACGATTAGGGATAACGAAATCTGCGGTGAATTTGCATTCCTGGACGGTTCGACACGTTCGGCATCGATCGTTGCTGAAGAGGAATCAATTGTTCTTTTTGTTGATTACCTCGAATTTCACCGGTTTATGGAAGCCAACGAACATATCGGCTTTATCATTATGAAAAATCTGGCAAAAATCCTGACGGCCAAAATCCGTAAGACCAATTTCGAAATCCGTAACGGCGCTTATTGAGACAGGTATGAGTTTTTATGAGCTGATAAAATCCCGGCGCTCGATCCGCCAGTTTCAGCCAAAACCAGTCCCCGAGGATATCTTAAAAAAATGCGCCGATGCTGCCCGATTGGCGCCATCGGCCGCAAACCTACAGCCATTGGAATATATTCTTGTCAACGATCCGGCTCAGTGTGAGCGGATTTTTCCGCTATTGCGGTGGGCAGCCTATATTCAACCAAAAGGCAATCCGAAACCGGGTCAGCATCCGGCTGCCTATTTGATTATTCTGATCAATGAGTCTCTTGGTAGTGATTGGAAATTCCACGATGTGGGCGCAGCCGTAGAAAACTTTATTCTGGCGGCCTGGTCACAGGGAATCGGCAGCTGCTGGCTGGCATCGGTCGATCGGGATAAATTGCGGGTGCTTTATAAGATTCCCGAAGACTACAAAATCGATTCGGTGCTGGCGCTGGGATATCCTGCCGAAGAACCGGTTGCCGAGGATAAGAACGAGACCGTTCGCTACTGGCAGGACGACACCGGACGTTTACACGTACCCAAACGTCCATTGGAAAAAATCCTGCACCTGAATTTATTTAACACAAGGAAAAACAATGCATCCTGAACTGTTTCATATTGGAAAACTGACAATTTACACTTACGGTTTTATGATGGCGACCGCTTTTCTGGTATGTTATCTTATATTAAAGCATGAAATTATGAAACGCGGTGATGATCCTGAAATCGCCAGCAATATCATTTTCTGGGGCGCCATTGGCGGCATTATCGGCGCAAAAATATTCTATATAGCGGAATTCTACCAGGATTTTTTCCATGATCCCATTGGGATGATCTTCACCGGCGCCGGTCTGGTATTTCATGGCGGTCTGGTTGGTGGCACAATTGCCGTTGTTTTGGTGATTCGCAAGGCTAAAAAACCGTTGGGTCAGTACGCCGATTTGATAGGTCCGGCGCTGCTGGTAGGGCAGGGAATAGGACGCATAGGTTGTTTCTTTGCCGGATGTTGCCATGGAAAAGCCTGCAGCCTGCCCTGGGCCGTAAGATTTCCACATGCCTCGCCACCGGCAGATTATCCGGTTCATCCTACACAACTCTATGAAACTCTGATAAATATTACCCTCTTTTTTATCCTGATCAAGTTTGTCCGACCACGCATCAAACATCTGCCCGGACTGACCTTTGCAATCTATATGATGCTGGCCGGTTTCGAGCGTTTTTTACTGGAATTTATCCGGGTCAATCCGCGTGTCGCCTGGGGATTGAGCAGCGCACAGTTTACATCCATGGGATTTTTTCTGGCAGGAATTATTTTAGCGGTTATTGTGATTAAAAAGAACAGTGTCTTGTCCCAAAATAGTTGACAGTGTTGACATCTTTTCTTCTCCTTATTTTTTGTCAACCTATTTCAGGACGTGGCAAAATCACAAATCTCAGACAAATTCCAAAATACAAATCACAAATCATGAATATACAAATATTTGCCATATCGGCACTTGATTCTCATATCTCAATACTCTGTACTCAGTACTTAGAAATCATGGTTCATGTGTTAAGTAATTCTTTAATCATGTCAAGATAATCACTGACCAGTCGGGTAATCAGGAAATTTTTACGGACATGTTCTTTGCCTGCTTTGCCTAATTCTTCGGCAGTTTTTCTATCTTTTAGTAACTGGACAATTCGTTCAGCAAACATCTCTTCATCCTTAGGCTCGACTATAAAACCGGTTTCATTATCAATCACCTGGAGAGGAATACCCCCTACATTGGAGGCTACTACGGCTGCATTTTTCCAGAGAGCTTCCGAAACTACTAACCCAAAGCCTTCGCGGAGCGATTTCTGTATGATTACATCGGAATAGCGCTGCAAAGTATTAACAAGAATATTGTTTTCCGAAGTGATCAGGATAATATCACCTTTATCAACCAGGTGATTCGCATAGCGCATTACTCGACGGAAAATTTTAATTCCTTCCGGATCATCAGTGGCCATACTGCCGCAAAGCACCAATCGGCAATCCACCTTTTTTCGAACCATTTTAAAGATTCGTATCACACCCTCGGGATCTTTCCATTTATCAAAACGGGATATCTGTGTAATGATTGGTTTATCGGTTGGAATTTTAAATTTCTTCAAAAATTTGTGAATATCCTTATCGCTGAGGTCCTTATTTTTTGGACTGATAGGATCGATAACCGGCGGAATGACATTTTGTTTAACAAAGACATTCTTTTTTCGATAGCTTTTATTTGAGACAACTACCTGATCATATTTAAGAATAAATCCTTTCAGAAATTCCCAGAGTTTTTCATTCGGATGGGATATATCAATATGACAACGCCAAATCCAGGGCTGTTGTTTTGTATAATAATTGATAAGCGGAAGAGGTTGGGGGTCATGAATGATGACACAATCATGGTTCAAATGGGTGTAGACAGAGAATTCCTCGCTGGCTCGAATGTACAGATTTTTTTTCATCTCGGTGAGGTGAATTGAATCTCCCTGCAGGGCATTGTGGAATTTTTTTGTTATGTCAAAAAGGTCAGAATTTCCCCGAATGATACGCCAACCCGTATCGATTCCTATATCGTTCATCAGTGGTACGAGGCTTCCCAGAATTTCCGCAACACCTCCCCCCATATACGTCGAATTAAGATTTATAATACGTTTTCTATAAAGGCTGCGTGCTTTCTGAAATATATCAGTGATAATTTTATCGCCAACTATATTCCGATAATCAACAAGGTGTATCATTTGCTTACTCCTGCAATTTTTATAATAATGTTTCGTATATCTTTGGGCGTTTTTACCCGGTAATTCGCTGCCGTGGTGCCGATGCCGACTTTGATGGTGATATGTTCGGTTAGTTGATTAAAAATATCTTCATCAGTCTTGTCATCACCAATCGCCATAATGAAATCGGGTGATAATTGTTGAATCCATCTGAGAACAGCACGACCTTTATTGATGCCGTTGTTTTTGACTTCGATAACTTTATTGCCTTCCAGAATTTGTAATCCCAGTGAACTGGTAATAAAACGTAGGTTTTGTGACAGTTCACGTGCCCGGATCTTGCCTAATTCCGAGGTCGTTTTACGGTAATGCCAGACCAGTGAGAAATCTTTCTCTTCAATAAATGAACCGGGTGTACGTCCGACATAAAAATCAAGTATGGGTCTGATTTCCCGTTTCCAGTCATTGGACATCGGATCAATCAACTGCCATTCGTTATTATAATCCCGGTACCAGGCGCCATGTTCGGCGACAAGGTTTACGGATTCTAAATCTCCAAGCCACTTATCAAGTGTATTTTTATCACGGCCGCTGATTATAACGACATGACTTTTTTTTGATAGTTGGCTAATCATTTTTAGAAGATCATCATCCGGGGCAACGCGTTGAGGATCTTTCGAGAAGTCAACTAAAGTGCCGTCGTAATCAAGAAATATAAGGCGCTTGCGGGCGGTTTCATATTGTGTAATAATGCTTTCAAGGATTTCCTGGTCGATGCTCTTTGCTTCCATCATTTTCTGCAGATTTTTTACTTCAATTAATCGGTCGAAAAAGTCATTTGACCAGTAATGATTTGTATAGCGTTTGACTTTCTGTTGCATGCTCTGAAGTCGCTCATGTTGTTCCCTGACCGGCATATCAAGGGCGCTTTTAATCCCATTAACGATGTCCATGATATTATTGGGATTGATAATTATCGCTTCATCCAGTTCAGTTGCCGCACCGGCCATTTCACTGAGGATTAAAACGCCGGTTTTTTCCTGGCGGTTGGCAATATATTCCTTTGCGACCAGATTCATACCATCCCGAAGAGGTGTGATCAGGGCAATATCAGCTAATTGATAAAATGCAGAAATATTATCGAAATTAAACGAACGATAGTAGTAATGAATCGGAGTCCATCCAATCGTGTTGTATCTTCCGTTTATTTCACCGACTGTTTTGTCAATTTCAAATTTAATCTGCTGATATTGCGGGACTTTTGAGCGAGAGGGAACAACAATGATGAAAAGCGTGACTTTCTCCCGGTATTCGGGATAAAGTTCTAAAAACATGTTATATCCTTTGAGCCGGTTGATTATCCCTTTTGAATAATCCAGACGGTCTATGGATAGAATTACTTTGCAATTATTCAGATAACGTTTATGCTTTGATACTATTTTTAATGCCTTTTGGCTTTTACCACCACGGGCATAGGTCTCATAATCAATTCCCAAAGGAAAAGAGTCGACTTTTATAATACGTTGATGATAGACGAGTTGATTTGATACATAATCAATATCAAGCAGGTGATCAACTGCGCTTAAGAAGTGCCGGGCATAATCAAATGTATGAAAACCAACAAGGTCAGAGCCCAGAATTCCGCTTAATATCTCTTTTCGGTACGGGAGTGTCAGGTATACTTCATACGATGGAAACGGTATATGCAGGAAAAACCCGATTGTCAGTTTGCAAAAAGATTTCCGAAGGATACCGGGAAGTAAAAGAAGATGATAATCATGAATCCAGACAATGTCATCTTCGTTAATTACCGACTCGATCTGCTTGTAAAATTTGTGATTTACCCGTTTATAAATATCCCACATTCGGGTATCATATTCTGTAAATTGTGAAAAATAATGAAACAGCGGCCAGATGGTGACATTACAAAAACCCTCATAACTCTTTTTGATTTCCTGAGGAGTTAGGAAAATTGGAATCATCCGCAGCTTCTGAAGCTTTACAGTAATATTATTTTTTTCGGCTTCTGACTTGACCGTCAATCCCGGCCAGCCAATCCAGATACAGTTTTCCTGCTCGAAAATGGATTTCAAACCGGTTGCCAGTCCGCCGACACTCGGTGAAAGAACAAATCCCTTACTGTTTTTTTTTACTGTGACAGGTAGACGATTTGATACGATAAAAATACGACGATGTTTTTTATCTTTTTCCATGATTATATTGAATAACTCGTTACATTTCAGAAGAAAATATCAAGAGAATATAGGCAAGATAGTTGCGAAATGCAAACAGAGGGCAAAGCCGGAAAAAATATATAGAATGAAGTCGATTCAAATTTTTACGTA
>QNCV01000021.1 GCA_003645845.1 Fidelibacterota bacterium
TCTATTTGAGGATTCTCCCGACATTTGTCTCTCAATACAAATTTTGGCTCCAAATCTCCCAATATTTTCTTATTCCAAAAGTAGCGAAAACATTCTTTTAACAACTGTTCTTTACTTAATCGTCCACGGGTCAGATAATTGTAATAGGCGTCGGCCAGTACAACCCGAAAACGTCGTATTTCATCGTTCACTTTTATAATCATCCGGAATGTACAACAATTAATCCGCTCCACTTTAATTTCCGGAATATCCCCTGACCGATTAGAACGTTTTACATCTTTCCGTATCTTGATATAATCGATTTGACGATATCGCTTAATTTCTATTATTCCCTCTTCAATCAATTTATCAATTGTTCCGGGCTGTTCGAATTTCTCTTCTATGATTTTTGCCTGTTGAAGTCTTAAGGGATGACGTGTGGAAATTTCCAATATCGCTTCGACAGCATTGGCAAATTCCGTTACACCGAAATTTCCATCCTCATTATTTGAGAAAGCGACAGCATCCGAAAATATTTTTTTAGCCAATTCTATTCTGTCCGAATCCGGGCACTCTACCCAATTTTCCGCCGGAGGCCGAATCGGCGTCATGACAAAAACCTTATCCGGTTGAATGTCAGCCATTATTCCATGTAATAATTTCAAATGTTCTATTGTATCGTTTAAACCTTTCACCAGCATCACTTCCAGCCAGAATTGACCGTTAAATAGTTGTCGAAAGGACATCATCCCTTCAATCATTTTATCAAATGTAATAGAGCCGTGAGGTCGATTTATCCGTTTAAATAAATCCCGGTTTCCGGCATCCAGTGTCGGTAAAATAATATCGGCAGACAGCAAATCCGCCTGGACATCTTTATCAAATAAAAGCGAACCGTTTGTAATAACGGCAACCGGCAAATTAAATTCCCGTTTACAATTTCGAATAAGCCAGCCCAAATCGCTGCTTAGCGTCGGTTCTCCATCGCCAGCAAAAGTAATCACATCGGCAGATGTCGAGGCGACAACCGTTTCGACATCCCGTAGAATGTCCTCTTTTGGGAAAAAGCGTTGTCGTCTTGCCTGGAGCGTTAACGTGCGTCCCAGCTGACAATAAACACAGGAATAGGAACAGACCTTAGCCGGTATCGGACTGACGCCAATGGAATTTCCTAATCTTCTGGATGGTACCGGACCGTAAGCGTACATTCAGCACTCTTTAAATCTTTTTAACGTTAATAATTCCATTAGGAGTATCCAGACTTTGCAATCTTTGCAGATCGCTCACTGATACATTTTTCAAATCTGCCTAAATTGAAATAAAAACAAAAGGTGGTAAGGCGGATGAATCACGCTATGTCCTCATCCGCCCTAAACCTTATTTGGATTCGCCTTCCAACTCGCTGATTCGTCTGGTAATATCCTTGAGTCCCTGCTCATAATTGGCCGCCTGGGCTTTCAAGGCTTCCAATTCCTGTTCTTTCGTGGGAGCATTCCAATTTACCGGAGCCCCGTAATAAGCGGGAACTCCCGAATAATATCCGAAACCTCTTCCGAATCCACGACCGAAACCGCCACGGAATCCTCTTCCGAATCCACGACCGAAACCGCCGCCTCCGCGGGGAACACCTTTTGTATAACCGGGGCTGTCATATCCTGCACAATATCCCAGCCCTCTTCCTGTCATTGGACCCAATCCATCCGGGCCTGTTCTGTCACCTCTCGGCATAATTACCTCCTCTTTCTTATTTATGAGTTAATAATATCTCTTTCAGGCAGGTAATTTTATCTATTCCTGCCCCGTCCACGGCCATCTTTGGGGCCCTGCCCCAAGCCACGGCCACTTCCGGCGCCTCTCGGCTCGCCTCTGCCGCGTCCTTCCGGGTTTCCTTTAGATTTACCCAATCCGCGACCTGTTCTCGGCCCCTTTCCTTCAGGACCTGTTCCATCTCCTCTAGGCATTTGACGCCTCCTTTCTTATTTTACCAATTGCCGCGTCCACCACGAAAACCACCACGTTTACCACGGCCGCCACCTCTTCCACCCCGAAACCATTCATTTAGGTAAATAACATTCTCCGACCCACAACCGGCACAACGCTCAACAACATTTTGCGGTATATCAAAGCGGGTGATTTCACCACAATCCTGACAGCGAATCAGCTGGGTGGTAAAAAAATAATTACCTCCCTCTATTATCAATTCCTTAACACCAACGATAGATTCAGCAACTTTTTTTCGGGCTTTTTCGATCAGGCGGGTGAAAGTCGGTCGGGAAACACCGATAATATCTGCGGCTTTCTTGTGATCCAACCCGTCATAATCCGCCAGACGAATAGCTTCATATTCACCAAGTGTCAGGTTAACCCGCTCCAGAAACCTTGCCGGTACTCCCACTGGTCTCATTCCCTGAATTTTGGGTGGTTCAAGAACTTTTCTCTCCTTTTGTGGTCTCGGCATCTGTTCTCCTTTTCATAATGAACATAAGTTCATAACGAATATAATGAACATAAGTTCATAATGCAAGTTTTTTTTAATAGAAATGAACGGTTTTAAAAAAACCACTTGATATTTTACAATTTTTTTTATATCCTATTATGAGATTGTGAACACAAGCACAAAGTATGAGTAAAACAAGAGTAAAACCAATACCAGATGAAACCATAAGCCGCCTTTTCCCATACATGCGGGCTCTCATTTGTCTTTTAAAAGAGGGAACCGAAGTTGTGTCATCTAACCGTCTATCGGAAATTTGTAACATTAATGCCGCTATCATAAGAAAAGATCTCTCTTATTTTGGTGAATTTGGGAAACGAGGCATAGGCTATAACGTACAAAATCTTCTTGACACAGTCCGAGGCATTCTTAAAATGGAAGATATAAAAAAGGTGGCTCTGATTGGTGTCGGTAACATTGGAACTGCAATATTGTCCTATCCCTTTTTCTACTCTGAAGGGTTTAAAATTGTAGCTGCTTTTGATAACGATAAAGAAAAAATAGGGAAAAAAATAAAAGGGATAATTGTAGAAGATATTAATAATGCTGAGAAAACAATTAAAGCCGAAAATATAAAAATATGCATACTTGCTATTCCGGTTTCCGAAACATGTAAGGTCGCCAACATGTTAGCCAATTTAGGAGTTAATGCTATTTTATCCTTCGCACCGTGTCAGATAAATATGCCGGAAAATGTTGAAATTACTAATATAGATTTGAGTACTGAATTGGCCCGGTTAGCATACTATTCACATATTCACTCGAAATAATGGTTCTTTTTTTAATAGCTTTTTGGAAGTAACAATAAAATGTTTTAATCAATAGGCCGGGAGAAAACAGGATGGTTAATAAAAATCCCTCCTTTGTAGGAAAAGTTGGCAATTTTCTTTATCTCTTTTCTTTTTTATTTCTGTTGTGGTTTGTTTTGACAAATACTCTAAATCCTGAGGAATTGTTTACCGGGATTTCGATAAGTATAGTACTCTCGTTAATTTTGAGTAATAATTATAAAAAACTCGGTCTTCCCCCGTTAGGAATAAAACGGATTGAGTATTTTATCATGTTTACTTTAGTATTATTAAAAGAGATCGTTAAAGCTAATTTTGATGTCGCTTACCGGGTGCTTCATCCTAAACTGCCTATAAAACCAGGCATTGTAATCATTAAAACAGAACTTAAACAGGACATTGCAAAGATTATTTTGGCAAATTCTATTACTTTGACACCGGGAACATTTACACTTGATATTAAGGGCAATGAACTACTCATACACTGGATTAATGTCAGATCGGAAAAGAAAGAGGAGTCCACAAAGAAAATTGGGGAGAGATTTGAAAAATATTTAAAGGTGGTATTTGCATGAGTGAAACAATAATGGTTGTATTCTTAGGTTTAATTTCCGTGGGCATTTTACTGAGTTTGATTAGAATGTTCATCGGACCGACTGCCTCCGACCGGGCAGTAGCTGTAGATACTATTACGACGACAATTGTTGGTATGCTGGTAATTTTAGCATTCGTATTTCAAAGATACATTTATCTCGATGTTTCACTGGTATATTCATTACTTGCTTTTGTGGGATTATGTGCCATTGCACGATTCCTTGAAAGGGGGTTTTAACGTGGAACTCGTAGGAGTCATTTTTACGGGAATAGGTGTTCTGTTCCTACTTCTTGGAAATTTTGGTATTTTAAGATTACCCGACGTTTATAACCGAATTCAGGCCGGTACAAAATGCACTACTTTCGGAACATTTTTCACTATTATTGGGATAGGAATAATCCAACCTGAATGGTTTTGGAAATGTTTACTTATTGCTGTTTTTGTTCTGGTGACCAATCCGATTTCCAGCCATGCAATTGCAAGAGCTTCAAAGAAAATCGGTGTTCCGCTATGCGATAGAAGCGTAGTAGATCAGACAAAGGAGTTTGTTGAAAGGGAAGAAACATGATAGTCATAGTAACATTCTTAATAGTCGCTATGCTTGCCGCAGCGGTATCAGCATATTTCTTTAGAGATTTATTAAATGCTGTGATTGCTTCTTGTATGGTCAGTCTTATTGCCGCGGTAATGTTTATTTTACTGCATGCTCCGGATGTTGCAATGGCCGAAGCCTCCATAGGTGCTGCTCTCGTAACCACTGTCTTTGTTATAGCCATCAGACGAACAACGAGGTACGAAAAATGAGAAAATGTATTGGTATCATTTTATTAATTATTATTGCATGGGGTATCCTGACTTCACTTCAGACAATGCCCTTCGGTGTTTCAAGGGCAAAAGTTGCCAATCACTATATTAATAACGGAAAAGATGAGACAGGTGCAGCGAATATTGTTACTTCGGTCGTGATTAATTATCGAGCATTTGATACTCTTGGTGAGGTTACTGTTTTGTTTCTGTCGGCTATCGGACTGGGCGCTGTCCTGGCAACAATTAAAACCAGAGAAAAGCGGGATACAGAAAAAGCCAGTTTAATACTTTCTACAGGATGTAGATTCCTGTTTCCACCAATTATACTGTTTGGAGCATATATATTCATTCACGGGCATTTAACTCCCGGCGGAGGATTTCAGGGAGGAGCAATCATTGCTTCGGCTTTCCTGCTCATGTATTTGGGCTGTCATGGGGAAAAGCGACTAAATGACAGATGTAGTACATTTTCAGAATCTCTGGGTGGATTAGCTTTTGTCATTATAGGCTTAATTGGTTTAGCGGTTGGCACACATTATTTTCTAAATAATTTTATGCCATTAGGAAAATTCAATACTCTTTTAAGTGCCGGCGTAATTCCGATAATTTACATTGCCATCGGTTTCAAAGTAGGTGCAGAATTGAGTAAAATTATTGACCTGTTAATGGAGGAGAGCTGATGAATATTTTATACGATTATATTTACTACGCCGGGGCGTTCGGCTTGATATTTATTGGCATTTTCACTATGATGGTCAAACGAAATTACATAAAAGTAATTATAGGACTCAGTATTCTGGAGACAGGTGTTAACTTATTTCTAATATCCGTTGGATATATAAGCAATGGTACAGCCCCAATATTCTCAAATCCAGGCATTGAGGCTAAAAATATGGTTGATCCGGTTCCTCAGGCACTTGTGCTTACCGCAATTGTTATTGGGTTGGCGGTTTTGAGTCTGGCTTTATCTATGGCAATACGGCTGTACAAACACTTTGGGACACTCGATCTGCAACAGATAAAAGAACAAAGATGGTAAGCGGCAATTATTCAAAATGGTAAATAGGATATTATAACATGAATGAAATGAGTATCTTAGACCCTGTCCTTTTAATAGCTATACCCTTAGGGCTTGCCTTTTTAATACCTTTACTGGGACTTGTATCAAAAAAAATAGTAAGATGGATTCCCGTAGTCGGATTTCTGTTTAATGGAATTGTTGCGCTCTTGATCCTACCCCATGTATTAAAACAGCCGATTATTGTAAAAATAGGCGGGTTTGTTCCTCCTTTTGGAATTAATCTTTATGCAGGTTCGGTTGGTATGCTTCTAGCCAGCTTAATCGCAATTACAGGATTTTTAGTTTCCATATATGCAGTTAAGTACATTACCAAAGGTGCGGAGCAGAAATATCACATTTTATTTCTGTTATTACTCACTGGCGCAACCGGTGTTGTGCTTACCGGAGATATATTTAATCTTTTTGTCTTTTTTGAAATACTCTGTATTTCTTCCTATGCGCTTGTAGCTTACCTCGGAACTCGTTCCGGCCTTGAAGCTTCTATTAAATATCTTATTCAGGGATCAATCGGCTCCAGCTTTCTGCTAATCGGTATCGGTTTGCTGTATGGACAATTCGGAACATTGAACATGGCGGATTTAGCGAGGCAAATTGTAGATTATACCGAACCATCGGTATTCGTTTCCATGGTTTTTATGATAACAGGACTGGGAATAGAAGCAGCAATATTTCCACTAAATGCCTGGCTTCCTGATGCTCATTCTTCTGCCCCTTCATCGGTCAGTGCCGTACTTTCAGGAATTGCCATTGAAGTCGGACTCTACGCAGTGATTCGCGTCCTGTTTACAATATTCGCTGTTTCCAACTTTTTCATATTTTTTATGGTTCTGGGAGTTTTGACTGTTCTAATTGGTGAAATGAGCGCATTTGCTCAAAAAAACATCAAACGAATGCTGGCCTACTCCAGTATTGGACAGATCGGTCTGATTGTTTTCGCATTCTCAATTTCAACGCAATTGGGAGTAGCCGGTGGGCTCTTTCAGATGGTTAGTCACACGCTGGGAAAAGCCCTGCTGTTTTTATGCGCCGGTTATATGATCTTCCGGACTGGCTCGATGGAAATCTCATCGTTGGAAGGAATTGGCAAGAAAATGCCAATAACCGCTCTTTGCTTTACGATCGGTACCTTTTCGATTGTCGGGTTGCCGCCATTTACCGGTTTTGCCAGCAAATTTATGATTATCCGGGCCGCACTTGCCAACGGGGAATTGTTGCTTCAGATACTGATCGGACTTGTGTTGGTCGGCACGATTATCGAAGGGGCCTATTTTTTTAAGATAATACAGACAATCTATTTTAAAGGGGCTCATAAAACCGACAACAGGGAGGAGGCTCCTGTTACTGCGTTAATTCCGATGTTGATTCTGGTGAGTTTCATCATAGTCATTGGAATGTTTCCGAATATTATTGACAAAGTACTGCAGCCGGCGGCTTCCGAATTGCTGGATCAAGTAAAATATATAGGGAGTGTATTGGGATGAGTTTAGAATTGCTGATCATGTTTGCTTTCGGCGGTGCATTCCTGACATATTTGGCAGGGAAAATATCATCCAAACTCCGGGATATATTTGCTCTGCTGTGTTCCGTGGCGCTGGTTGTGATCGTGTCTTCCTTATACAAAGTTGAGACGACGATTACGCTCTACAATGGATTTTTCGGAATGCCATTGAGCATGCGCCTGAACCCTATGGCATGGTTTTTTGCCATTGCCATCGTTAGCTCATCTGCCCTGGTGGTACTGTATTCCATGAGTTATATGAAACATCGGGAACGGACCGATTACTACTATTTTATGCTTCTCCTGATCAACGCCGCCATGCTGGCTATTGTTTTGTCCGGTGACTTGGTCTCCTTCTTTATCTCCTGGGAAATCATGAGCTGGTCAACCTTCTTGCTCATCAGTTACAACCGCAATGCCGCCCTTCCAGCGGGCATTAAATACATTGTGATGTCACTGATCGGCTCCATGTGCATGCTGGTGGGAATTATCTCAATTTACACAGCATTTGATACCATTACAATCAGTGAGATTGTACAACACATGGCGACTGCCACTGCGGGTTACAAACTTTTTCTGCTGATCATTTTCAGCATTACATTCGGGATCAAGAATGCCGTGGTGCCGTTGCATACATGGCTGCCCGATGCCTACGCCGAATCCCCCTCTCCCTTTTCAGCCGTGCTTTCCGGAATGCTTACCCGAATGGGAATTTTCGGTTTTCTGCTGATCATGTTTGTCATGGTCGGCGCCGAAAACAGCCTGCATATGGGTCGGGGATTTTTCAGCTACCACAACATTCTGGCCTGGTTGGGGGCAATTACCATCGTCATTCCAACCTTTATTGCCATGCTGCAGAATGATGCCAAAAAACTGCTGGCCTGGCATGGCATCGGTCAGGGTGGATATATGATCGTCGGCATTGCTTTTGGTACAAGTCTGGGACTTGCCGGCGGGATCTTTCATACGCTGAATCACGCAATCTATATCATTCTGCTCTTTCTCAGTGTCGGCGCGATTGAATACAGCACGAATGGTTTGCGGGATCTCAACTCACTTGGAGGTCTCTTTAAAAAAATGCCGATTGCCTTTCTGGGAGGCTTGTTGGGAATCTGTGGTCTGATCGGAATTCCACTGACCAATGGTTTTGTATCAAAATGGCTGATCTATAAAACCCTGATCCTGGGGAAAGCTCCGTTTCTGGCCTTTGCCACTCTATTGGGAACCTGGGGAACGATTCTATCGGTTTATAAGTTTTTACACAACCTCTATCTCGGTCAATTGCCTCAAGAACATCAGAATATCAAAAAGACCCCACTGGCTATGCAGATTCCGATTGTCATTTTGTCGCTGACAATTCTTGTGTTTGGTATTTTACCGGGACTGCCCCTAAAGAGCATCAATGCCATGATTGTGTCCTTTGGGTTTACCCCTCTGACCGTATCCATCTGGGGAATCAGCTCGGAAACTGGCACCCTGAATATGATCAATATATTTAGCATCCTTCTGGTGGTCGTAGCGATTTTCTGGTTGATTTTCCAGGCTGCCCGCAAATCCACAGCGGTCGATCAATATGATAATTACGCGGCCGGGGCTGCGATCCCCAAAGACAAATATAATTACACGGTCGAATTCTATGCCCCTTTTTATCGGATGGCGACGCCCTATCTTAGAGACATTTTTGATATGCTGTATCAGAAAATTGCCCGATTTACCGAATTCGCCTGTGACAACATCCGCAAAATTTACACAGGCTACGTCAGCGATTATATAATCTATATTATTCTGTTCCTGGCACTTCTTATATCTGCTCAACTAAAATGGAGTGTGTTTTAATGAAAATCTTATCACTATTCATATCGCCCCTGCTGGCCTTGATTATCGGATTGCTTTTTCTGGGAATATCCAGGAAAATAACGGCGAAAATTCACTGGCGCTGCGGGCCGCCGGTGTACCAACCACTTATTGATGTGATCCGATCGTTCAGCCAGAAAAGCATCAGCCACGGAGCATTTTTCGACTTCGGCATTATCCTGTCCCTGAGCAGTTCCGTTGTGCTGATCTACTTTTTGCCTGTTGGCGACTTGTATGCCATGACATCGGGCGGCTTGATTGCTTTTCTATACCTGATGCTCTTAGGTCCTTTCGGAATTGCGTTGAGTTCGGCGGCTTCCGGAAATCCCAACTCGAGTATTGGAGTGTCACGCAAATTTCTGCTGGCGCTGGCCTACGAAGTACCGCTGCTTCTGGTTCTGCTCACGGTGATGACCCATTACAACACAATTTCATTGGTGGAAATAGTGAATATACAAGCCGGTACCGGTATGGCGTTCAGCTCCTGGGCGTTGGTTCTGCCCGGCATTGCTTATTTTCTGATTCTGCCGGCTGTTCTGGGGGTAAGACCCTTTGAAATCGTCAGCGCTCCCCAGGAAATCTCTTCGGGACCGGTCGCCGAGTTCGGCGGCAAGCATCTGGCGTTCTATACCTTGCAACACGCCCTGCAGCTATTTGTGGGACTGGCGCTTTTTGTCAATATTTTTCTCGGCGGTGGAACCCTGTTCGGTCTGTTAAACCCCATTGCCGGGACAGTATGGGCAACGATTCTGGGAATTATCATCTTTCTGGTAAAGATGTTCATCGTTTTGGTGATTGAGCTTTTCATTAATGCGGTATACCCCCGTTTCAGGATTGAGCAGGCAATGCGGTATTTATGGAAATGGCCGACGCTGATTGCCTTTGTTGGACTGGTCATAGTAGCGATCCTTAATTAATTATCAGGACAGATCAAAATGGACAGAAATCAAATTAGTAAATGGTTCAAGAACCCCGGTAAAATGGCGAATAAATACTCCTTTCATGTGGTCTATTTTTGTACCGGGTGTGGCATCATTGAAATACCGCCCTCCATTACCACCCGCTGGGATGCGGAGCGCTTCGGCATTATTCCCGTGGCAACACCACGCCAAGCCAACCTTTTTTTAATCACCGGCTACGTCTCGACCAAGACGTTAAAAGCGATTATCCGAACTTATGAACAGATGCCGGAGCCGAAATACACGGTTGCCTTTGGTTCATGCCCCATTAACGGCGGAATGTATTACGATTCCTATAATACGATTACAAGTTTGGATAAATATATTCCCGTAGATGGCTATATTGCAGGATGTATGCCCAGGCCGGAGGCTATTTTTATCGGGGTAACTCACTTATGGAAACTAATTGATATGGATAAAGCTGATGGGTATAAAAGATATAGAAGAGATTATAAATTCTATCGCGCAAATCAGGAACAGCTTTTTAAAGAGCTGGGCTGGCCTCCATTATTTAAAGATGCATCATTGTAATTTCAGGCAGAATGAATAAAAAACCGTCGGAAATGTCTCATTGAAATAATTATGCACAAGACTCTTGAATTCAAAAAAGGGAAATTTTAATATGGAAGAACTGAAAAAAAAACTTCTAGCCTATTTTACTGATCTCACAATTCAAATCCACGACGATTACAGAATGTGTATTAATACACAAAAGGAGACAGTGGTTTCTCTATTAAATTACCTTAAAAATATGGGATATGAACATTTTGCTCTTTTATCCTGTATTGACTGGATCGATAAAGGGGAGTTTGAATTGATATATATTCTTTCCGCCTATATGGAAGTTTGCGATAAATATCAGGAAAAAGAACAAGGGATTATTATCATTAAGGCAAGGATTTCCCGTGATGATGCAAAAGTCATTTCAGTGATCAATGTTTTTGAAAATGCGGAGCCCTATGAGCGGGAATTGCACGAAATGTTTGGGATTAAATTTGAAGGACATCCGCGATTGACGCCCCTAATGCTTGAACGTGAGTACGAGATTCCTCCTTTTCGTAAAGATTTTGACACACTAAAGTACGTTGATAATACTTTTGGAAAAATTCCATCTATAGAGGAAAGAAAGGCAAACTATGAGAGAACTTGAGCTTTTTTTCGGTCCTCAACATCTTGGAATGGTTGGAAATTTCAGCATTACTTTAAAGGTAGAGGGGGACAGAATTCTTAAAGCAGATGCTAATCCCGGCTTTTTACACCGTGGTTTTGAAAAACTCATGGAAAACCGAACCTGGATGCAAAATTTCCCATTGGTATGCCGAATAAATGTTGTAGAGCCAGATCACATGGAATTGATTTACTCCATGGCCGTGGAAAAGCTGGCAGGAATCGAAGTTCCGGAAAGAGGAAAATTTATCCGCAGCATTTACTGCGAGATGGCGCGGGTTGGCTCTCACCTTTTTGGACTCTGGGCATATGCAAATATGCTCGGTTTCGACACCGTTGCGCATTGGGCAATGTACCACAGGGATCTTTTGTTGGATCTATTCGAGGAACTAACCGGAGCACGCGTTTACCATATTTATCTTCGTCCCGGCGGAGTCCGGCGCGATTTTCCCGATGGCTTCACTGACCGACTGGTTGAAACCTTACATAAAATCGGCGGTAAGGTACCGGATTATAACGCTACCTTTTTTGAAAACAGCATTTTCAAAAAACGAGCCGAAGGAATTGGTACCGTTACCCGCGAAGAGGCCATCCGCATGGGCGCTGTTGGACATACCATTAAGGCAACCGGTATGAAATATGATATTCGTAAAATTGAGCCTTATGATGCCTATGACCAAGTGGATTTCGACATACCGGTAAGAACCGGCGGGGATGCCTATTCACGCCTTCTGACCATCCGGGATGATATGATTGAAAGCGTGCACATGATCTTCAAGCTTATCGACAAAATGCCGAAAAGCGGTGAGGTGTACACCAAGACGCCAAATCCGTTCAAGTGGACGATTCCCGAAGGTGAAGCCTATGTCAGGTGTGAATCTTCGCGCGGAGAACTGGGGCTATACATTGTCAGCAATGGCGGTGAAAAACCGTACCGGGTGCACTTCAATACACCTTCTTATAATCACGGACTGACCGTATTGGAAAAAGCGTTAGTAGGGGAAAGTGTATCGGACGTCGGCAATATTATGATCAGTTTATATGTCGTCGCCCCGGAAATAGACAGGTAAAAAAAATAGGATAAAAAATGCCAAAAACGAGTTTTTTAAATCCATTTAAAGCAATAAAATACCTTTTCGAGAAACCGCAAACACTGAAATACCCTTTTGAAACAAAAGAAATTGCCGACCGATACCGGGGCTTTCATAAAAACGACTGGGACAAATGCACTGGCTGCGGAAATTGCGCAGATATCTGCCCCAATAAGGCAATTACAATGGTGGAAATCCCGGAATTGCCGAATAAACCGGAAGAAGGGAAAAAGAACAAGAGACCCCAGTTGGATTACGGAAGATGTTGCTTTTGCGGATTATGTGTAGATATCTGTCCTCCAGGTTCTCTGACCCTGACAAAAGATTTTCTTCACATTCACTTTGACAAAAAGACATTTACATTTATTCCGAAAGACGAAAAACTCAATAAAGAAACCTATAAGGCTGAAAAAGAGTACTCGATATTTACAGCCAGCCTCTCGCAGCGCAAGGAATATTATGACGGTTTTTCACCCGATATACGTTACGCACTGTTTAAACCTGATAGAATAGAAATGCCTGAAATAGAGCCGGATGAGCGCAAGCTTTCTTTTATTGAGCAAGTTATCGGTTACGATAAAGAACAAGCGAAAGAAGAGGCCGGTCGCTGCCTGGAGTGTAAACTGTGCGAAGAAGCATGTCCGGCACATCTGAAAATATCCGATTATATCGATGCTATTTACAGGGACGATCCCAAGGAGTCGCTGGAAATTATTTATGAGGACAATCCAATTCCTTCCATATGCGGCAGAATATGTATGGCACATTGTGAAGATGCCTGCTCGCTACATATAAGGGGAGATTCTCTTGCAATTAGATGGCTTAAAAGATATGCGGCCGATCAGATTAAAAATTTTAAAGAAGAACTTGAATTAAAGCCGGGCAAACCAACCGGAAAAAAAGTAGCTATCATTGGAGCCGGGCCAAGTGGTTTGTCATTAGCATATTTTCTACGGCTTCAAGGACATGATGTGGTTGTTTATGACGAACTCTCCGGTGGTGGCGGCATTATCAGAATCGGCCCGCCCACCTACCGCTTGCCTCTCGATGCCATTGACAAGGATGTTCAGTATATCGAATCTCTTGGAGTAAAATTTAAATTCAATACAAAGGTGGGCAGAGACATTGGATTTGAAAAACTACTGAATGACTATAACGCTGTTTTTATGGGAATAGGGAACACAATTAGTTTTTCCACCCGCGTGAAAAATTCAGAAAAATGTACACTTGCGCTTGATTTTCTAAAAGATAATAAAATCGGCAAACAGAGAAAAGTCACTAAAAATATTATCATCATAGGCGGTGGCAATGTCGCCATGGATGTTGCCCGGGAATCAATCAGATTACAGCATATTCAATTTCCTGAGCAACAGGTAATTACAAAGATAGTTTCATTGGAGGGATGGGATCAGTTACCGGCAACAAAAACGGAAATAGAAGAAGCTAAAGAAGAGGGTATTCGGTTTAACCCGTCTTGGGGTCCTAAAGAGGTTGTTCTCGATGACGATGGCAATATCAGAGGGCTTTTATGCAAAAAAGTGAAATCGGTTTTCGATGAACAGGGCAGATTTTCCCCAACCTTTTATGAAAATGAGGAAAAGTTTCTGGAAGGTACAATGATCATCGAAGCAATTGGACAGCGCGCCGATTTTTCATTCCTCCCTGAAAAATTATTCAAACGTCTTGAATTTACCGATCGAAAAAAGATAAAAGTTGATGCAAACGGTATGACATCTATTCCGGGGGTATTTGCCGGCGGAGACATTGTCAACATAAACATGGATGCGGTTACCGCAATCGCCGATGCAAAAGTTGCTGCGGAAGGCATTAATAAATTTTTGAATTACGATTAACAATAACACAAGTGGGATGATTATGTTAAAATCGTTGCAAGCCAAAGATGTCATGCTTAAAGAAACTATCACTATTGGACCGAACGTTTCTCTAAGAAAAGCGGTAAAACAACTAGTCGAGAACAAAGTAAGTAGCATGCCTGTTGTCGATGATACCGGTAAATTGATAGGCATCATTTCCTGTGAAAATGTTCTAAATGTAGCATTCGATGGTTATATCAATACCACTAAAGTTGAAACGGTTATGACAAAAAATGTTGTTTATTTTGAACCGGACACAAATTTGGAAGAGATTGCTCTCGTTATCTCTAAAAAGCACTTCCATCGAATACCAATCGTCAAAGATGGGAAATTAGTCGGTACTGTTACCCGAAGAGCTATTGTAAAGAAAATCTTCGATTTGGAATAATTAACTTACTTCCGCCCAAAAGCATTTTCAATAAACTCCCGAGACCTCGCAGCTGTTGTTTTAGCCGGCCGGTCAGTGGGTAAATCGCAATCGTCCACCCTTTACACACCGTGTTTTTCCGATTGTCTGCTTCCATCAACAAATAGCGGATAAAGTTCTGTTTACTGTAACGGTTTCTATGGAATCCCGCTAAATACCACAATATTTTGGAGTGTATATTTTTTCTCAAGCATCTTGAACTTCACCACTCCCGATTCTAAATTCAGAGGCAATATATTTACTGAATAAATGAGCTTATGTGGTACATAATCAGCATCCTTTCCGGTTTCTTTTTCGCCAGCGCCGACGCACTTTCAAAAAAAGAGGCCCGGCGAACACCGGCGATTGTACTGGCATGGGTGCGGGAATTTTATGCTCTCCCCTTTCTGCTGCCGCTTTTATTTTTCATTGATATACCGGAGATTCAGGCAGGTTTCTGGTCGGCAATGGCAATTTTGGTCATTCTGGATCTCGTTACCACCTTCCTCTACATGCGGGCCATTCAAATCGCCCCATTATCACTCACTGTTCCTTACCTGGGACTCTCGCCAATCTTTCTGTTGGTCATTCCAAGCATTGTCCTTGGAGAGCATCTGTCTCTTCTGGGAATTGCTGGAGTCGTGCTGGTTTCAATCGGAACCTATACCTTACAGATCGACCGGGCTAAATTCGGTTTTTTCGAACCCTGGCTGGCCATTTTTAAAAATCGCGGATCATTATATATGTTCTGCGTTGCGATTTTATATTCCGTCACGGCCACCTACGGTAAAGTGGCCATTATCAAATCATCACCACTCTTTATGACAATCGTCTACTTCAGCCTGCTGGCGCTGGGATTTACACTGATTGTCGCTTTCATACATCGGCGCAAATTGAGAATATTATTTCAATATCCGGCACAAAAACTCGGAATAGGGCTGGCTATGGCCCTCATGGCAATCACCCATTTTACTGCAATCGGAATGATCCAGGTGGCCTATATGATCTCTATTAAGCGTCTCAGTTTGCTGTTTGCAATCCTTTATGGCGCAATGATATTCCATGAAAAAAATATCAGGGAGCGCCTACTGGGAGGCATCATCATCATCGCCGGAGCTGCGTGTATTGCCTTTGCTTAATAATTACAAAGAGAAATTCGGAATACGGCGTCCATAAATCACGTTTATCCCGTAATCCTTTGCTCTCTCAATAAAACCTCGATGAGGACGATGCGCCAGGAATAAAAAGCCGGTAGCATTTAGTAGTTTGACACTTTTATGCACGGCTTTCAATTCAATAAAAGACTCTCGTGTTATTGGATAGGAAAAACACTGAAAAATATAAAAATGGCAACTCTTCATCATCGTGATATCGAGCATTGATTCCGCCCGGATACCTTCAGGGATTGTATCCCGGTTGAGACGGACATCCATCCGGACATCATCATACTGACTGCGGTGAACTCTCAGAAACACAAGTTCTCTCAGCCAGCCGCCGTTGATCAGATAATTAGCACCATCGTTTTTGATCTCGATCGTTTTTTGACGTTCGGCCTTACCAAACCGAAATCGCATATTCCTGGTTGCAGCTTCATAACTGACAATAAATTTATTTAAGCCGCCGTCCATCCGCCATTGTGCGTCTTTTTTATTATCTCCCATATCATTCCATTCCTGCCGGATTTGATCAATAAAGGGAATGGTATCATCCAAATTATTTCCGATAAAGTATGACAGCCAGCTGCGTTTCCCTATTTCGGGATCAAACCGTGTCCCGGACTCAATGGAAAGTCCGTGAATGGCAGCATACTCATTCACGGTAAGAGTCAGTTGAAAGGATTTGGCCTCACCGGAAGTAA